>JABFRY010000392.1 GCA_013140955.1 Acidobacteriota bacterium | reverse complement strand
GCCGCGGGCATCGACCGTGCGAACTCGGGCAGGGCCGTTTCGGCGCCGCCGCGGGTCGCCACCACCGGCAGCTTGTGCCGGTTGGCGTACTCGGTCAGGTACGGGTTCTGCCCGGGCAGGTGGTGCGGAATCTCGCCCTTGGCGCGATCCACCTCGATGACGGCCTGGCAGGGATACGGCGCCAGGTTGTCGTTGCCGGCCAGGCGGAAGCCATTGGTCTTGATGAGGGGCTCCGACAGGTAGGCGGGATCGCTGATCACGTACGTGTGGGTCATGATGTCGCCGTGGCGGAAGAAGTACTCCCGCATCGTGACCTGGTCGGTGGTGACCACGCCGTTGCGGCGCACCCAGCCGGCCTTGAGATGCGTGGTATCGACCACCAGGACGTCGCCTTCCCACTTGCCGGTCGAGAAGCCCTGCCAGGTGTGCGGGGCGAATTCCGGCGGATGCTCACGTCCGTCCATCCAGATGGTCCGGCGCTGCTCCATCCAGGGGATGTGCATCGTGAGCGCCACCACGGCGAACGTGTTGGGGTCCTCGATGCGGCCGATGCGGGGCCCGCCGATGCCGCGATACCCGTAGATGGACGGATGCGGCTTGCACTGGTGCTCGGGCACCGTCAACAGGGCGGCATCCCAGGCCTCGGCACGGAGCCGACCGGCTTCGGTGATGGGAAGTCCAGCCCAGTCGCCCACGTCGGGTCCGGCGCCACGCTCGGTCTGATCCTCGTGCATGATGGGCGCCCAGTTGCCCACCAGGGTCTGCTGCGACTGCGCCGAGGCCGTAGCCGCGACCGCCAGCGCCGTCACGACCGTGAGCGCCCCTGATACTGCAAAGCGACTGATGCGCTTCATGATGCGGACTCCTCCAATTGACTGTCGCGCTCCCTTACGACGGAAGCCTCGCGGATCTTACACCCGTTCAGCGGCGTCCCATCCAGGATTTCGGTCGGACCGCCCGTGGCCTCCACCACGCAGGCGGGCGGTCAGTCGGCAGCCTGGTACATGGACTCGAACGCCTGCCGGCTCACGGCATACCCGTCCCCGCCACCTTCCTCGTTGAAGACCAGGTAGTCGCCGGCCTGATAGTGGGTCGTGCCCTCCTTCGTCTGCACGCTGCCGGCTGACGCCGCTTGCTCGGCCCAGACGGGGGTGGTCTTCACGTACGTGCCCTGCCCCACCCGCCGGTAGGTGCGGGCGAAGGTGTCACGGTCCACGGTGTACACGTCATCGTCGTTCTCGACGAGCCAGTCACCGGCCTTGCATGTCTGGGTGGCGCCCCACTTCTCGTACGAGAAGCCGTCGGTCTCGAGCGCGAGCGGGACGGCGACGACCGTCTGGTCGGGGCGCTTCACGTACTTCCGTCTCGCGGCCATGGAGGTACCTCACGGGGGAAGATCGAACGCCGGGCCGAAGTCCGCCACGTTGACGCGTGCCGCGGCGGCGGCCTCCCCCAGCGCGAGCAGCGCGTCGAGGTTGCCGGTCTCGTCCATCTCGCCGATCGTGGCCTTCTGCTTCGGGGTGAGGCCCGGACAGAGCGCTGACACCTCCTCGTCCACGAGCAGGACGTTGTAGCGCAGATAGGAGAGCAGCGGCCGCCCGCCGAGCAGGTCGGTGTCGAGCGAGCCGAGTTCGCGGTCGAGCACGCGCGCCGTGGGGCTGCTCGAGATCCACTGCAGCATGGCCTCGACCAGGGACGCGCAGTCGTCCATCAGGCTGAAGAGGGCGCGGACGGCGCCCTTGGCCGCCACCTGCGACGGCACCTGCGACGGGTCGCACACACCGGTGCCGACCGACACGAGCAGCAGATCCCGGGGCCCGGTCTTCCAGCCCACCTTGTAGCCCTCGAGCGTGGCATACATCAGGGCCTGGAGGGACGGGTTGTTGAACGGGCTGACGCCGCCGTCCACGAAGGTGCCGACCACGGGCGTGCGCCCCTTCTCGGACGCAATGGTGATGGGCTCGGGGTCGAAGTAGGTCGGGGCCGCGGTGGAGGCACGCACGACCTTCCACAGCGGGTAGTCGCCGTTCGGGATCCAGCGGGCCTCAGGTCTCGCGGCGAAATACCGGCCGCGCGGATTGTTGCCGAGGGGCCACGGACTTCCGGTGTCGAGACGCTTGGTGACGATGAGCAGGCCCGTGCAGAGCGCGGGGTCGCCGAGCGTCCGGTCCTTCCCGAACACGCGCTTGAGGTGCCGGATGAGCGCTTGCTCGTCGTAGCGGGCGCGGACGATGCCCCGGCGGAACCAGTCCTTGGTGAACACCTCGCGCCCCAGCTTCTGGTAGTGCCCGATCACTTCGTCCACCGACATGCCCATCGCGAGCGCCGCTGCGATGATGGCGCCGGTGGACGTGCCGGCAATCAGGTCGAAGTAGTGGCACAGGCGGAAGTCCGGGTCGCCCCCGTGGCGGGCCCGGAGATCCGACTCGATGCGGCGAAGGAAGCCGAGCGTGAGGATGCCGCGCAGTCCGCCGCCGTCGAGCGAGAGGATCCGCTTGGGCCCCGGCGACTGGAAGTGCTCGTCACGAGTGAGTACGCGATACGCCATGGACGTGAGGCTCCGTCGTCGAAGGGCCGGCGTCAGTTGCCCGCCGGTTCGGCCGGACCGCTGGCCCAGGCGGCGCGCAGGCCCGCCCGATCGACGGCCGCGCCGCGGAGGTAGACGTTCACGATGCGACGCGTGTTGGTGATGTCGTCGAGCGGGTTGGCGTCGAGCACGATGAAGTCTGCGCTCATGCCGGGGGCCACCGTGCCCGCATCGGCCACCTGGAGCAGTTCTGCCGAGGTGCGCGTGGCGGCCACGATCACCTGCGCCGGCGTCATGCCGCTGGCCACCATGTCGGCCATCTCGACGTGCGGCGCCCAGGGCGTGTTGCCGTCGGTGCCGAACGCGATCTTCACCCCGGCGTCCGACAGCGCCTTGAGGTTGCGGGACTGGATCCCGAACGTGGCCTGCGCGTCGGGACGGTCCGTGGACGCCTCCTGCAGGCGGGCGACCTCCTCGGCGGGCAGCGACTCCGCCAGCCAGCCGTAGTCCTGCGCCACCCCGCGATCGGGCATGTTGGGCACGACGTAGACGCCGGGCCGGTCGCGGAAGAGGGCCAGGCCCTCCTCGTCGATGTCCCTGTCGCGCACCCCGTGCGCGAACGCGTCGATGCCCGCGCGGAGCAGACCCTTGGCGTCCTCGAGGGCGAAGATGTGGGCGGTGACGCGGAGACCGGCCTTGTGCGCCTCGTCGATGACCGCACCGTACAGGGCCGGGCTGAGCTTCTGGTACTGCCCGTTGCGATCGTCCACCCAGATCTTCACGAGATCGACCTGGCTGGCGGCCTGCTCCTGGACGGCCGCGCGGGCCTCGGCCTCGGTGGTGATCCAGTACGGCACCTCGGAGCGGCCCTGTTCGGGAGCGGTGATGCCACGCCCGGCCGTGCGGAAGCGGGCGGCATCCGGAATGGTCTCGGCCCGCACCTGGAAGGGCGCCTCCCCCTGATCCTGCCCGAGGCTCGCCGCCACGCCGATCCCGTAGTATGCGCGGCGCTGGAGGTCCTCCACCAGCGCGTCGCGCGTCTGGGACAGGTGGGTGTGACTATCGACGATAGCCGGCATCACCGTCCGGCCGGTCAGGTCGATCCGCGCCGCACCTTCCGGAATGGTCACCGTGCCGGCCTCACCGACCTGGGTGAAGCGACCGTCGGCCACCACGAACACGGCGTTCTCGATGGGGGCCGTGTCCTCGCCGGTGATGAGCCGCGCGCCCTCGAAGACGGTCACGTTCGTGGGGCTCGGTGCTTCGCTGGGCGCCGGCCCGGCGCAGGCCAGGGCGGTCGCGGCA
>JABFRY010000467.1 GCA_013140955.1 Acidobacteriota bacterium | reverse complement strand
GGGCCAGCGCATCCAACGCGGCAGGGCGCCCGCGTGGAGGCGTGGCGTAGCGCGCGGCGGCCCGCCGCGCCACCCGGCGCGGACAGCCATCGTCGGTCATGATCGCGTCGGCAAGTCCCTGGTCGTAGGGGCCGGGCTCGGGCCCAGGGCGCCCCAGCGCCGCGAGCCGGGCCAGGGCCTCACGTCGGAGCGCCCGGGCGTCCCGCGCGATGCGCGCCTCCGCAGGTCGCTCGCGGTGCGGCACCCGGCGATCGAGCGCGCTGACCAGTTCGCGCAGTGCGGTCACCAGGCGGTTCGTCACCGACGCGCCGCGGCGTCTCTCTCTCATCACGGTGTCTTTCATGTCTGTCACGAGCGGGCGGCTCAAGGGGCCCGCCACCACAGTGTGGCGCGACTGCGGCTCGTGCGGTGTGCCGTCCGGAACTGACAGCAGCGGTCGAAGGCGTGGCCTTCCGGGCCTGGGGCAGGCCGTACCGGGTCGCTGTCGTCACCGGGCGGGTGAACGCCCGCAGGGCTGGCAGGAGCAGGAAGGCGTCGCGCCCCTCAGTCGTGCATGTGCTCCAGGTAGATGCGTTCCAGATCGGCGTGCCCGATCTCGGCCGTGTCGAGGGTGCGCACGAGCTGCCCCTGGCGCATGATGCCGACCCTGGTGCCCGACTCCTTGGCCCGGAACAGGTCGTGCGTGGCCATCAGCACCGCCACGCCGCCGGCACTCAGCCGCGTGAGCAGGGCCGAGAACTCGTTCGAGGCCTTCGGATCGAGACCCGACGTCGGCTCGTCGAGCAGGAGCGCCTTCGCCTGCTTGGCGAGCGCGATCGCGATGCCCACCTTCTGCCGCATGCCCTTGGAGTACGCCCCGACCCGGCGGTCGGCGGCCTCGGGCTGCAGGCCCACCTCCAGCAGGAAGTCCAGCAGCTGCGCCCGGGTGTAGTCGGGACGGCCCGCGAGGGCGCTGAAGTACTCCAGGTTCTCCAGGCCGGTCAGGTTGCGGTAGAGCATCACCGTCTCTGGGATGTACGCCAGCACCTTCTTGGTCTCGAGCGACTGCTGCGTCACGTCCATCCCATCGATCCTGGCGGTGCCGCTGGTGGGCTCGATGAAGTTGAGGAACAGGTTGATGGTCGTGGTCTTGCCGGCGCCGTTGGCCCCGAGCAGACAGAACACCTCGCCCGCCTGCACGGTGAGGTTGAGTCCATCGAGGGCCACCCCTTGCTCGTAGCGCTTGGTCAGGTTGACGGCTTCCAGCATCGTGTCACTCCGGGTGGTGAACGTTGGCCGCAGCCAACGAGGTGAACGAGCGGCAACGGGCCCGTGCCGGATGGGCGAACGGACCCGCAGCACGGGCGGCTCGTGCTGTCAGGGCGTGAGGGCGCGCGCCCCGACTCATAGCGACGAGGCCGACGGGATCCCGATCGTGACGACGCTATCGCCCGCCACAACCGGAGGGCCCGTCAGGCCGTAGAGCGCGTAGCCATCGACCGGGGACACCAGCGTCTCGAGCAGCCGGCCTCGGTAGTCGTGCACGGTGCCGAGGACGTCGCCCGTGCGCACGGGCCGCCCGTCGGTGGCCACGGGCGTGAAGATACCGGTGGCCCCGGCTGACACGCCGACCGTGTCATCGAACCAGCGGGTATCGGCGCGCGGCGGCGACGATGCCCCGGGGACCATGCGGAGTTCGCGCAGGAGATTCTCGAGACCTGCCACGAGCGGGGCCACGAATGCGTCGTCGCGACGCCCGTTCTCCCCGATCTCCACGAGCACCGTCGGCTTCCCGTCGGCCACGGCCTGACGGTTCAGGGATCGCCCCTGATCGAGCTGCGCCTGTGTGCGCATGGTGTACCTGACGACGTTTCGCAGCCCGAACGCCAGGGCCATCCGCCGCGCCTGCCCGTACTGCGCGGCGGCCAGCGGACCCCCGTACGCACCGACGAAGGCCTCCATCCACTCGGCGCCGTCGCCCCCGTGCAGTTCGACCACCGCGTCCGCACGGCGCACGACCTCGGTCGTCAGCACCCACGCGATCCGCTCGGTCTGCGTGCCGTCGGGCCTTCCTGGGAACGCCCGGTTCAGGTTCTTGCGGTCGAACGGGTTGACGAAGGGGACCCGCTGCTCGAACGCCGGCAGGTGCGCAACCCTCACGAGAATCACGGTGCCCGTCAACGCGCGTGTATCGATGCGTTCCCGCAGCCGTTGCGCCGCCAGGATGGGCGCGTACTCGAAGCCGTGCACGCCAGCGGTCAGGGCCAGCACAGGCCCCGGACGCGTGCCATGGAACACCGTGACCAGCACGGATGTCGCGGGGTCGGTCCGCCCGGGCGGCACGGGCAGATCAAGGTCCACGCGCGCGCCAGCGGGCACGCGGGTCGTGCCGATCGCAAACGGCGGCGGCTCCGCGGGCTGGGCGCCTCCGGTGGAGGCAGCGCACAGCAGCAGGACGACGGTCGCAACGACGCACCATTGCCGTGCCGGCGGCGAGGGCACGTCTGTCGCGACCGCAAGCCAGCCCCCGACGCGCCGAGCACCCGCGTGGGCGGGCCTGGCGTGGCAGCCACTGCTACACGGCACCTCGTCCCCTCCTGGTCTCAGTGTTCCTACTCTCAGTGTTCCTACTCTCAGTGTTCCTACTCTCAGTGCTTCTGGTCTCAGTGCTTCTGGTCTCAGTGCTTCTGCTCTCAGTGTCCTGGTCCCAGTGCCCTGTCTCAGTGTCCTAGTCCCAGTGTTCGTGCCGTGGGGCCTCGCTCCACTCGACCTCTCCGACCGAGCGGTCCGAGAAGATCACGGGCAGGAAGTGCTGCTTCAACCGCTCGTGATACGCCGCCACCGAGTCGAGGTACGCCAGGTAGGCCGGCAGGTCCGTGCGAGCCACGCGCGTCAGCACGCGATGAAACGCGGCCGGCGGGCACAGCCACGAGAGACGGGCCAGCCACGCGTCCTTGGCCACGAGCCCACGCCGATAGCGGCCCGCCGCCTCCTCGGCGGCATCGTCTCCCCGCTGCTGCATCGCGTAGTACCAGGCGTTCGAGTACCGATCGCGAGGTACGGGATAGGAGCGCCACTCCGGGTAACGACGATAGAACGCGTCCATGACCTCGCCGAGCGGTTCGTCCCAGGCGCCGTGGTACCCCTGTCGCTGGAGAACCGTCAGCTCGAGCGCCTCTGGCAGGGGATGACGGGCCGCCGCGGCCACGTTCAGCAGGGCCGGTCCGAGTGCCGTCCAGACGACCCAGATGCCCAGCAGCACCAGCAGGTTCACGTCCGACGACCGCCGCAGCCCTGCCACGGCGAGCGCGGCGCCGGTCCACGTGAGCACGTAGGCCAGCGAGGCGCCGGCCACCGCCCACCAGCGGCCATCGAGGGGAAGGTCCAGCCACACCGTGGCCAGCAGCAGGAGCGCCAGCACCGGAAGCCAGATGACGGCGGCCCGCAGCAGGCAGCGAAGGGCCAGCAGCCGGGCCATGCTGGCCGGCTGCGAGCGCAGCAGCGGCCACGTGCCGTCCTCCACCTCCGCCGAGTGCACGTTGAACATCACGGCCACCACGAGCAGGGGCACGAGGACGGTGAGGACGAAGGCCAGATCGAAATGACCCAGCATGGCCAGCAGCGGGTTGCCCAGGTCCGCGTCGTACAGCTGGCCCTGCAGGGCCAGCAGCCGGATCTTCAGGTTGAAGGCATGCACGTCGCGCTGGCCGACCGCCACCGGCGCCCAGGGCGAGGGGTGACGTGCCGTGTGATACGCGAGGTAGTAGAGCTGGTCGCCCGCGTTCGCCTCGGGCGGGAGGGGTCCGAAGATCCGGCCATGTTCGGCAGCCTGCAGGCGGGGACCGTCGCTGAGC
>JABFRY010000258.1 GCA_013140955.1 Acidobacteriota bacterium | reverse complement strand
GTCGGCGAGGTCGTCGTGTCCGCCAGCTTCTCGGGGACATACGGCACCCAGCTCGTGTCGCTCAGTACGGCGGGATTCGACGTGGAAATCGGGGGCGAGACGCTCACGGTGTGCGTCGATGGCGCCGTCGCTCAGTGCCCAGGACTACGCGGACATCACCCAGATCTTCGCGCTCTTCGGCTACACCTTCGACAGCGCGGCCGACGCCGGCTACCAGTGGGCAGACCTGTACACACCGGACGGGGTGTTCGTGGCCGGCAGCGTGGTGGCCACGATGCGCGGGCGCGAAACGCTGGCCGCGTTTGCCGCCGGGCGCCTGGCGTTTCCCAACGGATTCGTGACGCTCACACCGGGCCCGGGCACGCCGCACAACCCGCTCGCCATCGCCCACATCCTCACCGACCTCCTCATCACGCCGACGCCCGACGGCGCCGTGGCGAAGGCCTATCGCCTCAACGCACGCATCGGGGACGACGGCCGCGCGACCCTGGCGCCCGGCGGCGTCTACCATGTGCTGCTGGCGCGCACGCCCGGCGGCTGGCGCTTCAAGGAAAACTGGTACATCGGGCCCGGCGGCGCCGTGCAAGAGGGCGCGAAGCGGTTTCTCGCCACGGCCGGGACGGGTGCCGCACCCGCGGCTGCCACCGGCGCGACGCCTGGCAGCGGACGCGACCGGATGCCGGCGCTGACGCTCGACGCGGAGGACGACGCGGCCATCCGGCAGCTCTATGCCCGGTTCTCGCACGCGGTGGCCTCGGGAGCCGGGGATACATCGCTGTCCCACCTGTTCACGAGCGACGGCGTCCTGGTGGATACGTGGACCGGCACCTCGCACCGTGGTCCCGCCGCACTGGACGGGCTGGCCCGCGCCGCGCGCGCCAGGCAGGAAGGGCAGGGCGCGGCGGGCGACACCGAGTTCGTGTGGACCGTGAAGCTCGAGGCCACGCCGCAGGGCGCCTTCGGCAAGGCGTACATGATGACCGGCGCGCCGCAGGCGCCCGGCACACCCGTGGTCATGACCAACGGCGGCCAGTACTGGGACGACCTGGTCAAGACGAGCGACGGCTGGCGGTTCCGCAAGCGGGTATTCCAGCGCTCGTCGCAGGTTCCGCCGCCCGACACCCGCCAGGGCCGGTGAGTCGTGCTGTGGCGGAACAGGTTGGGGAGCAGGCACCGCCCGGGCCCCTAACTCTCGTTGACGAGGGGGAAGCTCAGCTGTAGCATCGCTGAGTTCCACCGCTTCAACTGAACACTCCTGAGGGCCTGCGATATGCGAAAGTTCGTGGTTCGAGCAGCACTGCTGCTGCTGTGTGTGGCTGTACCGGGACTGTCGAGCGCGGCGACGATTACGTCGCTGCCTGACTTCAACGGTCCTTCGAACAGTTCAGGCTTTCCCGTCGACCTCGGCGTCATCGGCACGTTCAACTACGTGCTGCCCGTCGGCGAGGTCGTCGTGTCCGCCAGCTTCTCGGGGACATACGGCACCCAGCTCGTGTCGCTCAGTACGGCGGGATTCGACGTGGAAATCGGGGGCGAGACGCTCACGGTGTGCGTCGATGGCGCCGCCAACTGCTGGGTGGGAGCAGCCCCCTTGCGCCCATTCAGCTTCGGCCTCTCTCCGGCGACGTTTGCCGCGCTGGCGACGGGCTCGGTGGATCTGCGGGTCATCCAGACGGGCGGGACGTTCGTCCGCCTGGGCACACCGACCCTGACCATCGATACCCGCCCGGGCAACGTGCCCGAGCCAGCCGCCATGGTCCTGCTGCTCGCTGGTGTGGGCGCGCTCGCCCTCCGGCGCCGCGGCGTTCGTCTCTCGTAGGACTGAGGCCGGCGGGCCTCAGCCTCCCTCTGTTCGTGCACGAAGGGCCCGCGTTGTCGGGCCCTGCGTGTGTACGGGCCACTCACCCCTGGCACGAGCCGCTGGTGCCCGAGGTCGACATGCGCCCGTCCGTGCCGCTGGCCGGCTCCCTCTCACGCCCGTAGAATGGTCGGGGCTCACAGCCCCGCTCATTCCAGGTTCGAGACGGAGACAGCCACGCCCATGAAATTCCAGCGCCTTCATACGACCCGCACGCGCGCCGCGCGCGCACTCCTCCTCACCATGACACTGATGATCACCGCACTGTTGAGCGCCGATGCCCTCGCGCAGGGCCGTGGCGCCCCGCAGGCCCCGCCCGACCCGGTCATCACCCAGGTGCGGGACAACCTGTACAAGGTGGAGACCGGACCCGGGGTGGCCGCCGTCACGGTGTTTCTCGTCACGCCTGACGGCATCGTGCTGGCCGACACCGAGAACACCCGGGTGGCCACCTGGCTGAAGGCCGAACTCGCCCGGCGCTTCCCAGGCCGGCCGGTCCGCTACGTGCTCGAGACGCACTACCACTGGGATCACCAGCAGGGTGGCGCCGTCTTCGCCGACACCGCCAGGTTCATCGGGCACGCGAACATGCCCGGCAAGCTGACGGGCCCGGTGGGACAGGCGCGGCCCGCGGGCGACTCCGACGACCTCGACGGCGACGGGCGCCTCTCGCGCGAGGAGTCGCAGACGGCCACCCGCGCGCAGTTCGACGTGCTCGATCGCAACCGCGACGGCTTCCTCACACAGCAGGAGATCTCGGCCGACGTGCGTCCCCCCGACATCACGTTCTCGGACCGTTACACGGTGGAACTCGGCGGAAGCCGGGTGGAACTCATCTGGGCGAAGAACCGCCACACGAGCGATCTGTACGACATCTACTTCCCGAACGAGCGGGTGCTGTTCGCGCAGGACTACGTGTGGGTGGATCGGCTCTGCTGCAACTTCGCCTTCGACCGCACGCCGCTGGCCGACTGGATTGCCTCGGTGCGGGCCCTCGAGGCGCTCGACTTCGACATCGTCGTCACCAGCCACTGGAGTCAGGGCACCAAGGCCGACGTCGTCGAGTTCCGCCGCTACCTCGAGGCCGTGCGCGACGCGGTGAACGGTGGCATCGCCGCAGGGCAGACGCTGGAACAGATGCGACAGACGATTCGCCTGCCGGAGTTCGCCCACTTCATCGGCTATTCGGGAGATCCGGCGTTCGCGACGCCCTCGCTGGCCCAGGTGATCGAGTCCGCATACCTGAACCTCACCCGCTACTCCGCGCCACCGGCCGGCGCGGCGCGCGAGTGAGGCGATGGCCTCACCCCCGCACCCGTTTTCGCTCCGCCAGCTGCAGTACGCGCTCGCGGTGGCCGATGCGCTGTCGTTCCGCCGCGCGGCAGAGGAGTGTCACGTCTCCCAGCCGTCCCTGAGCGCGCAGATCGCGGAGCTCGAGGACAAGCTCGGCATCCGGATCTTCGAGCGCGACCGGCGGCGCGTGCTGGTGACGGTCGCCGGACGCGACCTGCTGGAACGGGCGCGTCGCGTGGCGCTGGAAGCCGACGACCTGCTCGCGGCCGCACGGCGGGCAGGCGATCCGCTGGTTGGCACGCTCCGCATCGGCGTCATCCCCACCATCTCGCCCTACCTCCTGCCCGCGGTCGCGCCGCGGCTGCGCACGCGGTTCCCGCGGCTGACGATGGCCTGGGTGGAAGAGAAGACCGACGTGCTGCTCGAGCGGCTCGAGACAGGGGCGATCGAAGCCGCGCTCCTGGCTCTCGAGGCCGACATCGGCGACGTGGAATACGAGGTGATTGCCCGCGACCCCTTCCTGCTGGTGGCGCCGCGAAAACACCCGCTCGGGCGCGCGCGGGGTGCGGCGGGGCCCGCCGACCTGCGCGGGGCGGAGATCCTGCTGCTGGACGAGGGGCACTGCTTCCGGAACCAGGCGCTCGAGGTGTGCGGCAAGGCGCGAGCGCGCGAGGGAGAGTTTCGCG
>JABFRY010000360.1 GCA_013140955.1 Acidobacteriota bacterium | reverse complement strand
GGGCTACATGGCCTTCGACGGCGTCCAGTTCCCGACCCGCATCGAGATCGAGCAGGGCGGCTTCCCGTTGTGGCAGCTCGATGTCACCAGTGTCACTCCCGGCGCCCCTGCCGACTTCCCGGTGCCCGAGCCCGTGCAGGGCGCCACGATGGCGCCGGTCCAGACCGCCAGCACCCAGCTGGCCCCTGGCGTCTGGCACGTGGCGGGCGGTTCCCATCACAGCGTCGTCGTCGAGTTCGCCGACTACACCGCGGTGATTGAGGCGCCGCTCACCGAGGAGCGCTCCATGGCCGTGATGGCCGAGGCGCGACGCCTCGTGCCGGAGAAGCCCATCCGCTACCTGTTCACCACGCACCATCACTTCGACCACACGGGCGGTCTTCGGACCTACGCGGCCGAGGGGGTGACGATCGTCACCCACCAGTCGAACCTGCCGTTCTTCCAGGAGGTGCTCGCGGCGCCGGCCACCGTCATGCCCGATGCGCAGGCCTCCAGGATGCAGGCGCCGATCCTCGAGGGGGTGTCCGAGAAGTACGTGCTGACCGACGGGACCAAGACCATCGAGGTCTATCCGACCGAGGGCGACACGCACACCGGCGAGTACACCCTGATCTACCTGCCGGGGCCGCGCATCCTGGTGGAGGCCGATGCGTTCAGTCCCGGGCCCCCGGATGCGCCCGTGCCGGCGATGCCACCGCCCAACGCGGTGCGCCTCGCCGACGAGATCGCGCGGCTCGATCTCGACGTGGCCACCATTGCACCGATTCACGGTCGGGGCGCCGTGCCCATGGCCGAACTGAACCGCTTCATCGGGCGTTGAACCTGGCCGGGGTGGCTGCCGAGCGGCAGCCACCCCGGTCGCGGCGTCGCGTCACCCACCCTCAGGCGTCCGCCAGGCGTTCCTCTTCGGCCGCAGCCCACCCGTAGATCAATCCGACCAGACCGAGCAGCGACAGCGACCCGGGCGCGAGGGCCGGCATCGTGCCCCTGGCCGACCGCGTCACGCGCTCCCAGCCTTCCACCCGGGGATCGGCCACCATCACCTCGCGCTCATTGGCGCTGTAGTGCAGCCCGATGCCGATGGTGCCGCTCGAGAGACACGCGAGCATGACGGCCTGGAGCAGGCGTCGGACGGCCCGTCGGGGCCGGACCACGTGCAAGGCAACCACGGCCAGGGCTGCGACCAGCAGGACCAGCGGCACGCGCTGCCACCTGGTGTCGATGTGTCCGATGAGCAGCAGCTCGGCGATCAGGCCCGTGGTGCCGACCATCAGCGGCACCGCCAGCAGGCGTCGGACGACGCCGAGCCGTGACGGCGCCTGAGGCATGAACGGAACTCGAAGCTGCACCCGCGACCCCCCGGGCGGGTCGTGGCCCGCGCACGCCAGACGATCCACCGCGCGCAGGGGTCCTGTCAACGGCGTGGGCCGCCAGGCACCCACCGCGGCCCGGCGCGTGTCGCCCCGCGCGAGGCGGTCCTGCGTGCCGCCTCGTCACCCGAGGCACGCCAACCTCCGCACATAGCCGCCGGCGGTCCCTCCCGCGCGCGGGCTTCCCGAGGCGTCACGCAGGGACGTAGGGATTGGTCACCGATCCGACATCGCTGTAGGAACAGGCCGGTGCCGACCGCTTTCGGCCGCTCACGTACCGCGCCTGCGCACCGCCGGCACGCGGTCGTGCGCCCTCCCGCGGCCCGTGCAGGCCGTCCATCATCCCCGCCGCACGCGCGGATCCCACAAGCGTGAAGGCCCCGGGAAGGCCGACGGCCATTTGTGTTCGTGCCCCGCCCTCGCGCGCACCGCGCGTGTGGATCCGGAACTCATTGTCGCTGTGACAGTTGCGTGTGGTCGCACACGTTCACGTCCCGGGGCACTGCGATTGCACTGGGCTATGCCAGCAGCAGTACACAGTCCGCGAGGACGTCTGTCTTGCCGGAGGGCCATTGAATGCGTTGCAGCAGACTCGTGTTGTTCACCGTGTTGGCGCTGTTCACGACGGTGTCGGCGTTCGCGCAGGCGACGTCGTCACTGAGGGGCACGGTCATGGATGCCCAGAGCGCCTCGATTCCAGGTGTGACCGTGCAGCTCGTGAACGAGCAGACGTCGTTCTCGCGCACCGTCTTCTCGGACGAGAACGGGACGTACCAGTTCCTGCAGGTGCCGCCGGGGACCTACACCGTGGTGGCCGAGCTGCAGGGATTCGCCACGTTCACCGCACCCATCACGCTGCAGGTGAACTCGCCCAGCACCGCCGACATCAAGATGGAACTGGCCGGGCTGACCGAGTCGGTCAGCGTGCAGGCGACACTCACGGCGGTCAACACGGTGGATGCCTCCATCGGCAACGCGTTCGGTGAGCTGCAGGTGCGGCAGCTGCCCCTGCTCACGAGAAACGTCGTGGAGCTCCTGAGCCTCCAGCCGGGCGTGACACCCAGTGGTGAGGTGGTCGGCGCGCGCCGCGACCAGAACAACATCACGCTCGACGGCGTGGACGTCAACGACAACCAGACCGCCGGCGTGGAGAACGCCAGCGGCAACGCGCCCACGCCGGGATTCAATTTCAGCAACGCCGGGACGTTCCGCGAGAGCGGGTTCAACGCCGCGCTGCCCGTGCCCCTCGACTCGGTCCAGGAGTTCCGGGTCACCGTCGGCGGGCAGAACGCCAATCAGGGCCGGAGCTCGGGCGGCCAGGTCACGCTCGTCACCAAGAGCGGCACCAATCAGTTCCGGGGCTCGGCCTACGAGTACAACCGCGACACGTCCACCTCGTCGAACAACTGGTTCAGCAACAGGGCCGGCATTCCCAAGGAGCAGCTCAAGCGGAATCAGTACGGCTTCTCGCTCGGCGGTCCCATCGTGACGAACCGCGCGTTCTTCTTCGGCAACTTCGAGCGCCGCAAGGACAACAGCGCACAGAACGTGCTGCGGGCGGTGCCGTCGGCGAGCCTGCGCTCGGGCACCATCATGGCCAAGGCGAGCGACGGTCGCGTCTACACGCTCGGTCCGGACGCCCTGAAGGCCATCGACCCGCTGCGCCTGGGCGTGAGCCCGGCCATGCTCGACATCTTCAACGGGCTGCCGATGCCGAACGACCCGTCCACGGGCGTGGACAACGGCCTCAACTTCGCCGGCTACCGGTTCAACGCCCCCTTCGAACTCGACAACCGGGCCTTCGTCGGCAAGCTGGACCTGAAGCTCGATTCGCAGAGCGCGCACAACCTGTCGGTTCGCACCACGATCGCGGACTCCGGACGTGACGAGGTGCTGGCCCAGTACCCAGGGATGGACCCCACGGCGAGGCTGCTCAACAACAGCTACGGCGTCTCGGCGTCCTACACCGCGATGCTGTCGCCGAGCCTGGTGAACGTGGCCAACTTCGGTCTCACGCGCATCAACATCGAGCGGACGGGCACGCTGGGATCGCGGTTCACCTTCGACAGCATCGACGCGCCGCTCGATTACACGCGGCCGTTCGAGCGGGACGCGCCCACCTACAACTTCACCAACGACCTGACGTGGAGCAAGGGCAGCCACACGGTGACGACGGGCGCCAACATCCGGATCATCCGGAACGAGCGCACCAACTACAGCAACGCGTTCGAGACGTTCTCCTACGGACGCGGGAGCCTCCTGGGCCTCGGCTCCGACATCACGGCCGCGACCAACGCCTACCTGCAGGCGCTGACCGGCAATCCCTCGGTGCGACTGTCTGACGCCAACACCGTGACGCGCGCCTATGGCGACCTCTTCGGGCTGATCACCACCAGCTCGATGACCTACAGCTACGACCGGGACGGCAACCCCCTGCCCATCGGGACGCCGACGGTGCGGAACTTCGCCAGCAACGAGTGGGAGGTGTACGTCGGGGACAACTGGCGCATGACGCCGAACGTCACGCTGACCTACGGCGTGCGTTACGCGCGCCTCGGCGTGCCCTACGAGCAGAACGGCCTGCAGGTCGCGCCGCTCTTCCCGCTGCAGGACTTCTTCCAGGAGCGGCTCGACGGCATGGCCAACGGCATCCCCAGCAACCAGCTGCCGAACAACATCATGCGGTACGACTTCATCGGCCCCGTCAACGGCAGCCAGAGCTGGTATGCGAACGACAACAACAACTTCGCGCCCCGTCTGGCCATCGCCTACACGCCCGAGGACGGCTTCCTCAAGCGGCTGACCGGTGACGGCGGCGTCATCCGGGCGGGCGCCGTCCTCGTCTACGACCGGTTCGGCAGCGACCTGGTGACACAGTTCGACAACGCCGCGTCGTTCGGTCTCTCCGAAGTCGTCCGGACCCCCTCGGTGAACTTCACCACGGGGCCGCGCTACCTGGGCACGCTGCCGGAGATTGCCGCCGCGTCCCGGCACGAGTTCCCGTTCGCGCCGCCCGAGGTCAACTTCATCGGCGGCAACTACATGGGCATCGCGACCGACCTGCACTCGCCCTATTCCTTCAACGCGAACTTCTCCGTGGCGCGGTCGCTCGTGGGAGGCATGACGGCGGAGGTCGGCTACGTCGGCCGGTGGTCCAGGGACCTGCTGATGCAGATCGACGCCGGCGGGTGGGCGATTCAGTTCCAGGATCAGGGCTCTGGCCAGACCTGGAAGGAGATGGCCAACACCATCCGCAGCATCCACGATGCGGGCATCACGCCGGCGGCCGTGCGGGCCAACCCGGCGCTCGCGGGCACCATCCCGTTCATCGAGAACATGATGCCGGCCCTGGCGAATCTCTACTTCCCGGGCAGCGCCACGGCGAACTACTTCGACCTCATCTGGGGTCAGAACGGCGGCAGCGACGCGGACGCGACGCACGTCATCGACCGCGTGCGGACCGCCGCATTCCCCAACTGCATCGTGGCCACCGGCTGCTACACGCTCTACCCGACGCAGAGCAGCGGCATGTCGATGTGGACCAACGCGGGCTACGCCAACTTCAACGGCATGACGCTGTCGCTGCGCAAGCCGCTCAGCAACAACGTGTCGTTCGACTTCAACTACACCCTGTCGCACTCGATGGACAACGGCGGCGCGGCCGAGGCCGGCGGCGGGTCGGCGGGCGGCATCATGCTCAACCCGTACGACTTCGACGCCTTCTACGGCGATTCCGACTTCGACGTGCGGCACAACATCAACAGCAACGTGATGTTCGAGCTGCCCTTCGGCCGCGGCAAGGCCTTCCTGGGCAATGCGGGCGGTCTGATGGATGCCCTGGTGGGCGGCTGGCAGCTCACCGGCATCTTCCGGTATCGCTCGGGCCTGCCGACCTCGGTGGCCTACACCGGGATCTGGCCGACGAACTTCTCGTTCACCACCATCGCCGACCCCGTGGGGCCGTACGACGCCGGCATGACCACCAACCAGAACGGCAACCCCGCCATCTTCGCGTCCACCACGGAGGCTGAGAACTGGCAGCCGATGCGGCCCGGCGAGGTGGGCACCCGCGCGGCCCTCCGTCTCGACGACTTCTACAACACGGACCTGGCCGTGACCAAGAACATCACGTTCGGCAACGGTCACCGGATCCAGTTCCGTGCCGAGGCGTTCAACGCCTTCAACAACGTGAACTTCACCAACGTGCGCCTCGACGCGGCGTCTCCCGGGAACTTTGGTCAGTTCACGGAAGCGGCGCCCGCCCGCGTGATGCAGTTCGCGCTCCGCTACGAGTTCTAGGGTCGAACACAGGGAATCCCGGAGGCATCTGACATGAAGCGTCTCATCCTCGCGCTGGCGGCCATCTGGCCGCTGGCGCTCCTCTCGCAGTCGGGCGTGCCGCTGTCCGCCCAGGCCCCGCAGGCCCCGGCCGGGGAGCTCTTCGAGCAGAGCATCCAGCCGATCTTCGCCGAGCACTGCATCAGCTGCCATGGAGACAACGACCTGGGCGGGCTCACGCTCGACTCCAGGGCCGCGATGCTCGAGGGTGGCAAGTCGGGACCGGCGGTCGTGCCCGGCGATCCCGACGCCAGCCTGCTCATCCAGGCGGTGCGGCAGACGGGTGCGATGAAGATGCCCATGGGCACCGATCCGCTGCCGGCCGACCAGGTCGCGCTGCTGGAGCGGTGGGTTCGGGAGGGAGCCGTCTGGCCCGAGACCATCGTGGGCGGCAAGCCGGAGACGGTCCTGACGGAGCACTTCGAGACGCACATCCGTCCGGTGCTCGCGCAGCAGTGCTTCGCGTGCCACACCAACTCCAAGAGCGGGGGACTGCGCCTCGACTCGCGCGAGGACATCCTGGCCGGTGGCGCGACGGGGCCGGCGATGGTCCCAGGCGATCCGGGTCGCAGCCTTCTCGTGGCGGCGCTCCGCCACAGCGGCACGCTCAAGATGCCCAAGGGCGGCACGCGGCTCACCGACGAGCAGATCGCGTTCTTCGAAACCTGGGTGAAGGACGGAGCCTACTGGCCCGTGGACAAGACCCCGGTGAAGGTCTACACGGAGGAGCAGAAGAACCTGTGGTCGGTCCAGCCCCTGCGGGCGGGCGCGGCGCCAGCCGTCCGCGACACGGCGTGGCCGCTCAATGACATCGATCGCTTCGTCCTCGCACGCCTCGAGCAGGACGGGCTGCGGCCGACCACCACGGCCGACCGCCGCACGCTGCTGCGCCGGGTCACCTACGACCTGACCGGCCTGATGCCCACCTACGAGGAGGTGCAGGCGTTCGAGCAGGACGCGTCGCCCGACGCGTGGGAGAAGGTCGTCGACCGGCTGCTGGCCTCGCCGCAGTACGGCGAACGCTGGGCCCGCCACTGGATGGACGTGGTCCGTTACGGCGAGGACGACTACCGCGTGGCGGCACGGCCCGATCGTGCGGAGAAGTACCCGTTCGCCTACCTGTATCGCGACTGGCTGATCAAGGCCTTCAACGAAGACCTGCCCTACGACATGTTCGTGAAGGCACAGCTCGCCGCGGACCTGCTGGACGAGAAGGTCCGCGACCGCTACATCCCCGCGCTCGGCATGCACGGCAACGGCATCTGGATCTTCCACGCCAATCCCGCGCCGATCGAGCGGGCCGACGAGTGGCACGACAAGGTGGACGTCACCAGCAAGGCCGTCCTCGGCCTCACCGTCGGGTGCGCCCGCTGCCACAACCACAAGTACGACGCCATCTACACCAAGGACTACTACCAGATGGCCAGCGTCTTCGCGAGCTCCAACTTCAAGGCCTACCCGCGCGTGCCGGCAGCGGTCGTCGAGGAGTACGACCGCCAGAAGAAGGTCCTCGAGAAGAAGGAAGAGGACCGGAAGACGTTCCTGGAGAACGCGTCGGACCTCTACGCGCAGATGCTGTTCTCGCAGGCCGAGGACTACATGATGGCCGCCTGGAAGGTCGGCACCGAGCGCCGGGCCACCGTGGCGAGCGTGGCGGAGGATACCCGGCTCGATCCGGAGATTCTCGACCGCTGGGTCACCTTCCTGCGGAAGCGTCCGGACAACTACCCGGCCCTGGCCGCGTGGCAGGAGATGGTGAGCCGGGAGTCCACCGAGGCGGAGGCCCGGACGCTGGCGCAGGCGTTCGTGGCCAAGGTCGCCGACGTCAACGAGAAGTACCAGAAGCTGACGAAGGACAACGAGGTCGCGCTCGCCCAGGTGAAGGACGAGAACGAGCCCTTCGACCCCCTGCCGAACGGCCTGAAGCGGAGGCTCAACGCCTACCAGATCGACCTCAAGAGCCTCGACCGCGAGGACACGCTCCTGTGGCGCGACGTCTTCGAGCGCGACGTGCCCGAAGCCACGGCCGAGGACGCCGAAGAGAGCGACAAGCCCAGGCCCGGCCTGCTGAAGCTCACCGACGGGGCGCTCGAGCGCCGGCTGCCGGCCGACCTCCGCCTGCACGCGGACAAGCTGAAGGCCGACATCGAGGCGTTCAAGAAGGCCATGCCGCCGCGTTATCCCGAGGCGTTCGGCATCGCCGAGGCGGCGCAGCCGTCGGACCTCAAGGTGTTCGTGCGCGGCAACCCCTATGCCTTCGGGGACAACGCGCCACGTGGGTCGGTGTCGATCCTCAACGCCGGCACCCCGACGCTGTTCACCGAGGGGAGCGGACGTCTGGCGCTCGCCGAGGAGATCGTGCGCCAGCCCATTGCGATGCGCGTCGTCGTGAACAGGGTGTGGGACTGGCACATGGGCCGCGGCATCGTCAACACGCCGAGCAACTTCGGCATGGCCGGCGACCGGCCGACCCATCCCGAACTGCTGGACCACCTCGCGTCCCGGTTCATCGAGAGCGGCATGTCGTGGAAGGCGCTGCACAAGGAGATCCTCATGTCGAGGACCTACCAGCTGAGCGCCGAACCGGTGACCGCCAACATGGCGAAGGACCCGGGCAACCAGCTGTACTGGCGCGCGAACCGCATGCGCCTCGATTCCGAGGGCGTGTGGGATCTCCTGCTGCAGGCCTCGGGCAGCCTCGACATGACCGCCCTCGGTGGACCGTCGCAGCTGCTCGACGAGAAGATGACGCGTCGCGCCGTCTACTCGAAGGTCAGTCGCATGTATCCGAGCGACTTCCACAGCACCTTCGACCTGCCGGCCGCGACCATCTCGACCGAGAAGCGCTACACCACGAACGTGCCGCAGCAGCGGCTCTTCTTCCTGAACGGGACGGTCGTCCAGCAGCAGGCCCAGGCCATCGCTGACCGCATCGCGCCGCTCGGGTCACCCGACGCCCAGGTGCGGAAGGTGTTCGAACTGGTCTAT
Organism: Acidobacteriota bacterium; assembly: GCA_013140955.1. GTDB lineage: Bacteria > Acidobacteriota > Vicinamibacteria > Vicinamibacterales > UBA2999 > JABFRY01. The sequence goes on along the minus strand of JABFRY010000360.1, from coordinate 3,612 downwards.
CAGCGCGCGCCGACGCCCGAGGAACTCTCGGTCGCGACGGCGTTCGTCCAGAAGCCGGCCTACAGGACGGCACTCGACGCGGTGGTGCCGGCGGCCACCGACGGTGTGGTTGCGCCAGAGCGTGGATCCGAGCCGTCCCGCCTTCCGGATTCACCCCTGCGATCCCTGTGCTGGGCCCTGCTCAGCTCGAACGAGTTCCTGTTCCTCGACTGACCGACGGAGACGAGCCCATGTCCTGCAACCATCTCTTCAAGCCCCTCACCCGCCGGCAGGCGATCACGCGACTCGGCGGCGGATTCGGCATGGTCGCCCTGTCGAACATGCTGAACACGTCCCTGGCACAGGCCGCGGCCGTCGAGCCCGCCTCCAAGGGAACGCTCACGCAGCTCCACTTCAAGCCGAAGGCGAAGCGGGTGATCTTCCTGTTCATGAACGGCGGCGTCTCGCACGTCGATACGTTCGACCCGAAGCCGATGCTGGACAAGTACGACGGGCAGCCCACGCCGGGCGGCCCGATCCTGACCCAGCGCAAGACCGGCAACCTGATGAAGTCGCCGTTCAAGTTCAGCCCGCACGGGCAGAGCGGGCTCGAGTTCAGCGACCTCTGGCCCAACCTGGGTACGGTGGCGGACGACATCTGCGTCATCCGATCGATGTGGGCCGACATTCCGAACCACGAGCCGACCCTCACGATGTGGAACACGGGGTCCAACTTCCTGGGCCGGCCCTCCATGGGGTCGTGGATCACCTACGGCCTGGGCACGATGAACGACAACCTGCCAGGTTTCGTGGTGCTCACGCCTACCGAACCGCTGACGATCGGGAGCCCGCTCTGGAGTTCCGCGTTCCTGCCGGCGGTCTACCAGGGCACGCTCGTGCACAACAAGTGGACGCCCGACGAGGCCTTTCAGGCCCAGAAGGTGGTGCCCAACATCATCCGCGCCGCGGAGGAGGAGCCGCAGCTGCGCGACATCGGCTTCCTCCGCCACATGAACGAGATGCACCTCCAGCGAGTACGGGAGCGCGACTCGAATCTCGACGCCTCGATCGAGACGATGGAGACCGCCTTCCGGATGCAGACCGAGGCGCCAGACGTCTTCGACGTCAGCAAGGAGAGCAAGGCCACCCTGGAGATGTACGGGCCCGGCAACACCGCGCTCGGGTGCATGATGGCGGCCCGCCTGGTCGAGAAGGGCGTCCGCATGGTGCAGACCTACTACGGCAAGGGCGACCCGTGGGACGCCCACAACGACATCATGACCTACCGGAAGCTGGCGAAGGACTCGGACCAGGCCTACGCCGCGCTCATCAAGGACCTCAAGCAGCGAGGGCTCTTCGAGGACACGCTCGTGGTCTGCGGCACCGAGTTCGGCAGGACGCCGGCCATCCAGACGTCGAACGAGAACGTGGGCGGGGTCGTGAACGGTCGCGACCACAACGTGACCGGCTTCTCCATCTGGCTGGCCGGAGCCGGCGTCAAGGGCGGCATGGCCTACGGCGCCACCGACGACTTCGGGTTCAAGGCCGTGGAGAAGAAGGTGCACGTGCACGACCTGCACGCGACCATCCTCTACCTGCTCGGCATCGACCACACGAAGCTGACCTACAACTACAGCAGCCGTGACTTCCGGCTGACCGACACGGCGGGCGAAGTCGTGCACGAGATCCTCGCATGAGGCGCGCGGCAGGCGGTGTCGTGCTCCTCGCCCTTACGGTGCTCGTGCCGGTGGCGGCCCAACAGCCGGCACCGGCACCCGTGGTGCAGGCCCCGGCCGCGGCGCCGGTGCCGAAGCCGGGCGTCCCGGCCGTGCAGCATCCGATGGCGGCGATCGTGCCAGACGCCGAGTATCCGATCATCGGCTCACCCGACTGGCTGGCCATGGGTGAAAACCAGGTCTGGACCAACAGCCGGGCGGCGGACCTGGTGAGCCGGATGGACCCGTACACGAACGAGACGGTCGCCACCGTGCCCGTACGCAACCCCTGCTCAGGGCTGATCATCGCCGAGGGCACGCTCTGGGCACCGAGCTGCGCGGAGAAGGTCGTCTACCGCATCGACACCACCACGAACATGGTGGTGGCGAAGGTGCCGGTGTCTCCCGCGCACAACGAAGGCGGTATCGCCTACGGCGCGGGCTCGGTCTGGCTGCCGAGCGATCCCAAGGGTGAGGTCACGCGCATCGACCCGGCGACAAATGGCGTGGCCGCCCGGATCACGGTGGCGCCGGGATCGTTCACCGCGGTCTTCGGCTACGGACGCGTCTGGGTCTCGAGCACCGAGAAACACCTGGTGTCGGTCATCCATCCCGCCACCAACGCCGTGATCGCGGAGATCCCGGTGGACACCGCGCCCCGCTTCATGGCGGTCGGCGAGGGCTACGTGTGGACGCTCAACCAGGGGAGGGGCAGCGTCACCAAGATCGATCCCCACACGATGACGGCCGTCGCGACGATCGAGGTCGGCGTGCCCGGCGGCGGGGGCGACATCGCGGCCGGCGAAGGGGCCGTGTGGGTGACGGCGCGCGACATCCCGGTGAGCCGCATCGACGTGGCCACCGAGCGCGTGACGCACCAGTTCGTCGGCCCTGGCGGCGACGCGATTCGCGTGCTGCACGGGTCCGTCTGGCTGTCGAACGGGCGCTGGTCCAACGTGTGGCGTTTCCAGGCCAGCAAGCTCCTGCACACCGTGCCCGAGTCGTGGACGGTGCGGGCGAAGCGGGCCGACCTCGACGGCGACGGCGCAGCCGACCTGCTCGTGGAGGACCTGCCCGTGTGGTTCCCCGGCCAGCCCACCACGTTCCGCGTCCGCCCGCTGTCGAGCGCCGCCGGCACGTCGTTCGTGCTGCGGACCACGCTGAACGGCACGAGCGCCGAGGTGCCCTTCGTCCGGGACGGCGACGACTACCGCGCCGCGTTCACGGGGAGCGAGCCCCGCTGGATTCACTATCAGGCCTGCACCGCGACCGGTCGCTGCGCCGAGGAACTGGTGGTGGCGTCACCTACCACGCCCCTCGACGTGGCCCTCGGGAAGACGGCGTTCACGCCGCCGGCCTTCGCCGCGCCGCGGCCGCCCGTCGTCGGCGCGTTCGTGTGGAACATCCTCGAGCCGACGATCCTCGCTCCCGACTACCAGGCCCTCCTCGACCGCACGGACCGCACGGGTCCGCCCTCCATCACGCTCGCCCAGGACTACGGCGAGCTGAAGCGGCACGAGTGGGAGTTTCAACATCACACGGCGTTCGCCTACGGCATCCTCTCCGCGGACCGGCAGACCGAACTCGGCTGTGTCTATATCAACCCGAGCACGAAGGCCGGTTACGACGCCACCGTTCGGCTCTGGGTCACGCGCCAGGGGGCCGAGGCCGGTCTCGATCCCGTGCTCGAGAAGGCCGTCAGGGCGTGGGTGAAGGCCAGGTGGCCCTTCACGACCGTGGCCTTCCCCGGCCGTGACATGCCCATGACCGAGTGGAACGCCTTGCCCGCGCGGAGTGCATCATGAGCGCCCGACGACTGCTGGCGGCCCTCGGCGCCCTGCTCGCCACGGTCAGCCTCGGGGTGCAGGCACTGGCGCAGGCGCCGGCGCAGGCCCCGGCTCCGGCTCCGGCTGCTCCC
>JABFRY010000212.1 GCA_013140955.1 Acidobacteriota bacterium | reverse complement strand
GCACGAGGCAGCGTACGCGGAGGGCGCAGGGTCGGCCCTGTCGCGGAGGCTGCGCGAACTGGGCGCACGCGAGGTACGACGCGAGGGGCCGGACCTGCTGTTGCGCCTGTCGAGGGGTCGTCGGCTCAGCACCGCGGCCGGGGGCGGGGCGCACGCCCCTCACGCACGGTCCGGGTCACCGCCGCATCCGGCCGGTCATGCCCCGTAGCCCGGCGCGCGAGCGGTGGCTATAATCCCGCCGCAGTCCTGCCGGGCCGTGGGTGCCGGCGGTGCGCTCGTGGAGGCCTGTCGGTGAAGTACACGGTTCCCACCGTCCTCGCCCTCGGTGTGGGCGGGATGTTCGCCCTCACGCAGGTGGCGCCGCCCGACGAGACGATGCGTTACGCGCAGGCGATGCGCGACCTGCGGTTCGTGGAGGACACGCTCGTGCGGCCCGGGGTCTCCGGGCAGTTCGCGACCGTCGTCCAGGTAGCGGAGTCGGGGCGCGACGCGTTCGCGACCGTCGAAGCCTTCTGGGCGGGACGCGGTGACGCGGTGGCCGCCGATATCGCGGCGTCGGGCCTGGTGGCGGTCGAGGCTGTGCTGGGCGCCGCGCGGAACGGGGATCGGTCCGGAGTCGAAGCGGCGACCGCCCAGATCGGTGCCACCTGTACCGCCTGCCACGACGTCCACCGCGTGCGCCTGCCGGACGGCACGTCCCGGATCCGCTAGCGCCGTGTCGTTTCGGTGTCGCACGCCATCCCGGTCCGACTTGCGCACGGCGTGACAGCGGCAGTCTGGAAAACGATGGGCCAGGGGAGCAACAGAGTCCCCTGGCCCATCGTTTTCCCACGGCGTCGCGCCGGAGGACCGGGATGGCGTGCGACACCGAAGCGACAATCGCGCCAGCGCGGTGTCGGTTCGGTATCGCGACGACGAGGAGACCAGCCCTTCAGGCGAACGGCGCGCCAGGGGACTGGTCTGTCGGTGCTCGGCAACAACCCCGGTCAGCGCGCGAGATCGACGGCGAACCGCGGATTGTTGGCCGGACCCAGGGCGGGCTGCGCGAACGCACGGCTCGTACGGGGCGCCGACCCGCCGGGGAAAAATGTGAGGCCCAGGAACGCGTCCACCGTGCCGGTGGCGGCCGGTGTGAGGAAGCCGGCGGCGCCGGTGACCGAGATGCGGTCGCTCAGGGGCATCTCGAGGGCCGCGCCATAGACCAGCACGGGGCTGGAGCGTGTGTCGTTGTCGAAGACGAACACGATGTTGTTGTGCCCCTCGGCCAGGCCGACCCACGCCGTGGTGCGCGCGCCGGTGGGCCAGCGGTGCCGCAGGAAGGCGCTGCCTTGCGACACCGGGCTCAGCGTGACCGCGGTGTCGCCCATCAGGCCCCGGTCGTTCTTCAGGCCGTGCGCGAACCAGACGCCCACCTCGTCGGTCGCCCCGACCGCCTGCGCCACCTCGCCGCGCAGTTGCGCCAGCGTGAAGCGGTCGTAGTAGGACTGCACGAGCACGTCGGTACCGAGACTCCAGCTGAAACCCGAGCGCAGCCGCTCGAAGAGTCCGAGTGTGAGGAAGAGCTGCGTCCGGCGACTCGTGCCCTCGATCTGCTCGAGCACGTGCACGGCCGCATCGGACGCGTTGAGTCCCACGCCACCCTCGAGGGCGAGGCCCGCGCGTGTCACCAGCGGTACGCCGAGGGCCGCCGACACCCGCACGCCCATGTTGGCGTTGATGCCGAGATCCTGCGGCTGCTTCGAACCGTCGAGTCCCGCGAAGAGCTGCAGGGTGTCGGTCCACGTGCCGGGGCGCACCGGGTCGGTACCCGCCGCGGCGATCGTGTCGGGAGCGGGAGGCGCGCTGCCCTGGGCGTATGCAGCGGCTGCGGGGATGAGGGATGAAACGACCAGGCAGACGATGCCGGCGAGTCGAACGGTCATGGTGCCTCCTGATGGAATGCCGGGGCGGTCATGCGGCCTGGGCGTAGTCCTCTTGCAGCGCGTCTACGAGATGCGCGGCGGGCGTGCTGGCCCCCGCCTCGTGCAGGCCGTCGCGGAGCACGGTGGTGAGGGCCTCGACGCAGCTCGGGTCAAGGGCGGCACCGGACTCGCGCCGCATGATGTCGAGTACCCGCTCGACCGGGAGGCCCTCCCGGTATGGACGCGACGCGAGCAGGGCGTCGCAGATGTCGGCGGCGCAGAGTACCCGCGCGGCGGAAGGAATGTCCCGCCCCGACAGGCCCCGGTGGTAGCCGCGTCCGTCCAGTCGTTCGTGGTGCGCGGCGGCTGCGGGCGCCAGGTGTGCGAAGCAGGACACACGCTTCATGCGCACGCACCCTCGGCACACCGAACAGATCCTCCAGCGGCGAACTCGTCATCGGTGAGCCGCCCCGGCTTGTCGAGGATCAGGTTCGACACGCCGAGCTTGCCCAGGTCGTGCAGCAGCGCGGCGCGTCGCAGGTCGCGCAAGGCCCTCTGGTCGTAGCCGAGCAGGCGTCCCATGTGTCCTGCGATCGCGGCCACGCCGTGTGAGTGCGCATAGGTCCACGGCGACTTGGCATCGATCACCCGCGCGAACGCCTCGGTGACCGTATCGAGCTGCGCGTCGGACGCCGGAATGCAGAGGTCCTCGGGCTGCGAGGCCAGGAGGTGATCCAGATGATCCTGCCGGGCCAGCGCCTCCCAGAACGGGTCGTCGGGCGCCGTGGCGAGCAGGGCATCCACGACCTGCGGTTCGAACCAGCTCCCGCGCCGCGCCACGGCCATGTCGTAGGCGGCCATGGTGCCATGCGAGGTGAAGAAGACTTCGAGGGTCTGCGCCAGGCCCAGGATTCGTGCGAGCAGGGGGATCGCGTCGCCTTCGAGGCCGTAGGGCTGTCCGCGCCCGTCCCAGTGTTCGTCGAGAGCGCGGATCGCGTCGCTCGTCGGCCGCGGCAGGCCCAGCATGGTGGCGATGTCGGCGCCACGTTCGCATCGCGTGCGCACCACGGCCCGCGCGCCCTCCTCGCCCTTCGACAGGATGGCCAGCACCCGCCAGACGCGACGCAGCCAGAACTGGCCGGGCTCGGCATGCTGCACGACGAAGCGGAACGACTCGAGCGCGCGCGTCCAGTCGATGGTCTTCAGATCCACCTTCAGGTCATGGTCGTCGTGGCCGAAGAGCGCCGCGAAGCGCGCGGAGTTGCTCGAGCACCCGAGGTCCTTGGTCAGCAGCGCGTAGAAGAGGGCAGCGCGCGTGCCGGACTCCAGGCCGAGGGTGTCGGCGATGCGCATCCCGATCAGGCAGCTCCGGATGGCGTGCCCGGGCCGTTGACCCTCGGTGAGATCGAGCGCGTACGAGAGCCCCGCGAGCACGGTCGAGAACGGCACGTGGGGGGCGGCCTCCGGCGAGGGCGACGACCATTCACGCTGCATGCCCGCCGAATCGGAAAAATTTCCCACGGCTTGAGGGCGCGGCGCGAGACCTGCACGGGGCCGCGTGGCCTGACACATCACGGCACCGGGTCGGGCCCGGGGAATATCTCCGGTGTGCCAGCAGCCCGTGTCCGACACCAACGGGTCGGCCGGACCCGGCGCCTCGTCTCGAGGCGCCCGCCACCGGGGCGCCGCGCCCGACCTTCTCTGTCTGCGTCAGCGCGCCGTGCCGGGTACCGTCGGCCGGACCCGGCACCCCGGCGTCGGGTGCCGCCCCGCGCGAGCGGCGGTGGTCGCCGAGCACTGACCGCTCGGGTCGCGCGCCGTGCGCCCACGCGCGCTCAACCGAGCGGGTGTGGTGCACCGCCTGGCGGGTGCGTACAACGGAGTCGCCCCGGCTCGAGGCGTCCGGCGTCAGCGCGCCGGGCCCGGCCTCCGTGTATCCGCGACGCTGCGTGCC
>JABFRY010000497.1 GCA_013140955.1 Acidobacteriota bacterium | reverse complement strand
TCTTTCCTTCTCTCTCGCGGGAGACGCGCGCCCACGCCTGGGCGCGTTCCGCGACAACCAGGTCATCGATCTCGCGCAGGCCGGCCTCGGAGCCGGACTGGCGGTGCCGGACAGCCTGCTCGCCCTCGTGCAGGCGGGACCCGACATGTGGAGGGCCGTGGCGGCGCTCGCGGACGGCGCGACGGGCAGCGCCGTGGGCGGCAGCGTCACTCACGCCCCGGATGCGGTGCGATGGCACGCGCCGATTCCCCGGCCGGCCAAGAACATCTTCTGCCTCGGTCTCAACTACGCGAGCCATGCCGTGGAGTCGGCGCATGCGCGCGGGCGGCAGGCGAAGATCCCGACCACCCCCGTGTTCTTCACGAAGGCGCCCACGACGGTGAACGGCCCCTACGACGACATCCCGGTCGATGGCACCCTCACGCAGCAGGTGGACTGGGAGGCGGAACTCGGCGTGATCATCGGCCGGACCGGCCGGAACATCGCGCGCGCCGACGCCGCGGCGCACGTGTTCGGCTACACCGTGGTCAACGACTTCACGGCGCGGGACCTCCAGGCCGCGCACCTGCAGTGGTTCAAGGGCAAGAGCCTCGACGGCTCGTGCCCGATGGGGCCGTGGGTGGTCACCGCCGACGAGTTCGGCGACCCGCAGGGCAAGGCCATCGCGCTGCGGGTGAACGGCGTGGTGAAGCAGCACGCCACCACCGCCGACATGATCTTCCCTGTGGACGTCATCCTCGAGACGCTGTCGCGGGGCCTGACGCTCGAGGCCGGAGACATCATCTCGACCGGGACGCCCGAGGGGGTGGGCATGGGCCGCACCCCGCAGGAATTCCTGCACGACGGGGACGTGGTGGAAACCGAGGTGGAGGGCATCGGCGTGCTCCGCAACCGGATCGTGGTGTCGGCCTGACGATGGCGACGCACGACGACGCCGGGGCGATCCGGACCGTCATCGAGAACTGGGCACTCTGGCGCGACGCGGGCGACTGGGAGCGGTTCGCCACGGTCTGGCACCCGGACGGCTGGATGACCGCCACCTGGTTCCAGGGTCCGGCCCACCGCTTCATCGAGGTGAGCCGCGAGGGCTTCGAACGCGGCGTGAACATCCTCCACGCGCTGGGCGGCTTCACCTGTGACGTCGCCGGTCCGCGCGCGGTCGCCCAGACGAAGATGACCATCAGCCAGCGGGCGCCGGTGGGCGGCGTCGTGGTGGACGTGGTCTGCACGGGACGGTTCTACGACTTCCTGTCGAAGGACGACGGCCGCTGGACGATCGTGCGGCGACAGCCCATCTACGAGAAGGACCGCCTGGACCCGGTGGATCCGGGCGCGTCGCTGACCCTGGATCCTGCCGTGCTGGAGCGGTATCCGGAGGGCTACCGGCACCTGGCCTATCTGCAGGCCAGCAACGGGTTCACCGTGAAGGGAGACCTTCCAGGACTGCGAGGGGACGCCGTGGCACGGCTCTACCGCGAGGGACGCGCGTGGCTGGAGGGCGCCCAGACACCGGGCACCCCGGCCTGAGTCCGCGGCCCGACGGCACCTGCGGAAGCCAGCACTGCAGAAGCCAGCACTGTACAAGCCAGCACTGCGCCAGCTGACGCGAGCGCGATACTCGCGTCGGTGTCGCACGCCGTCCCGGTCCTCCGGCGCGACGCCGTGGGAAAACAATGCGCAAGGGGATTCGGTGACTTCCCTTGCGCATCGTTTTCCAGACTGCCGCTGTCACGCCGTGCGCAAGTCGGACCGGGACGGCGTGCGACACCGACGCGCGAACGGCGCGCCGCCAGCTAGCACTGCGCCGGACGGCGCTCCAGCTAGCACTGCGCCGGACGGCGCTCCAGGCAACACTGCGCCGGACCAGCGCTACGCCGTCTGTGTCAGTTGACGAGCGTGCCGGCCGCGCCCTGGGGCGCGGGTCCGCTCAGGCGGTGCAGGCTGCGGTGATAGCGGGCGCCGTGCGTGGTTCGCAGCTGGAAGTAGGGCTCGAGCACCGTCATCGTGCGTTCGATGCCCACCTTGATGTGCTCGCGCACGGCGTCGGCCGCCTGTTGGGGGCTGCCGTCCACGATGGCATCCACCAGGTCCTGATGACGGCGCGGCGAGTCGGTCGTCGAGGGCTGCCGCATCACACAGAACCAGATCATCGACAGGGCCTGGGTCTTCTCGATGGCCTCGCGGAGCGGCTCGCACCGCGTGCACTCGGCGATGCGGCGATGCAGCCGATGGTGCAGCGTGAGGTACAGCGTCCGGTCGGCCTGCATCGAGAGCGCGTCGACCCTGGCCGCCAGCCGCTTCAATTCGGCCCGTTCACTGGAGGTGGCCTTCTCGCATACGATGCGGGCCGCCTGCACCTCGAGCGCCTCCCGGACCACATAGAGCCCGCGGACGTCGTCGGGGGACGGAATGCGAACCCTGGTCCCCGCGCGCGGCCGGCTTTCGAGCAGGCCCTCGAACTCCAGCCGGAGCAGCGCCTCGGAGACGGGCAGGAAGCTCATGCCCAGTTCGGCGGCAATCTTGCGACGGGAGATGACCTGACCGAGCGGCAGGTCCCCGCGGACGATGCGGTCGCGGACGATGGAATAGGCTTCGCCAGCGAGGCTCGACTGGGCGTCACCAGCCATCACGGTCTCGACGGCACCGGCCTCCAACGGTCTCCCCCCTCGTGGGCTTCTCACAGTGGGCGCTACTATACCAGCACTATGTATCCATGAGCCTGACGGTTTGCTGGAGGCACACGCAGCGCCATTCCTGTCCACAGGTCTGGACCAAGGCCGCCCGGCTCACGTCCACGCGGACGTTTCCCACCGAACCGCCGACACCGCCGGCGAGGCAGGCCACCCCATCGGCCAGGCCGTCCACCGTTCGCCACGGCCCGCGGGAAGCGGACACGGAGCCAGGCCGCGCAGATCCGGGCGTTCCCAGGTCACCCAGATCTCGAGGAGGATGCGCAGGGTCTCGATGTCGTCGGCGCCGGGGCGCACACGATCGACGAACTCGGCAAACGCCGCTCTGTCTTCGGGGCTCAGGTCGGCGGTGATGAGGGAGAAGGACGGGCTCACGGTACGGCGCGGATGCTAGCACAGCCGTAGACGCCGTCTCTATCGGACGATTCCTACATCGTCGCGCCGGGCCGCACGGTGATACCGAACCTCGGACCTCTCTACCGGGACCCGCCGCCGGACGTCAGGGCGAGCGCCTGGTCGAGGAGGCTGCGAGCAAGGGGGTCGCCCGGGTCGAGCGCCAGGACGGCGCGGGCCTGGTCGGCCGCCTCCCGGGCCTGCCCCATCCCGAGATACGCACGCGCGAGGTTTCGCCGCGCCTCGGCAAATGCCGGGTCGAGGGTCACGGCCTCTCCCAGCAGGGCGGCAGCCGTCGGCAAGTCGTCGGACAGGGCGTGCGCCAGACCCAGGCTGGCCAGCAACTGCGGGCTGGCGGGCTGCAGCCCACGCGCCCGCTCGTAGTGGGCGATCGCCTCGCGCGCCCGCCCGTGCTGCACCGCGATGTCGCCGAGCAGGGCGTGGGCGCCGGCCGATCGCGGGGCCAGGGCCACCAGGGCCTGCAGGGCTGCCGCAGCCTCGTCGAGCCGTCCCTCTCCCAGGTGCATCCGCGCCATGAGGTCGTAGGCGGGGACGGCAGCCGGTCCATCGGGCATCGCGGAGACGAACTGCCGGAGCTGCTCGATCGCCTCCGTGGCGCGCCCCGCAGCGGCCAGCTCGGTACCGAGCGCATACCGCGCGCCGGGGTACGTCTGGGCCGAGAGACGAAGCTGCGCGAGGGCCTCGTCGCGATTCCCGTCCGCCAGCAGCATCTCCGTGCCCAGCAGGAAGTACGCGCGCCCGTGAGGCCGACGCTCCACGATCGTC
>JABFRY010000143.1 GCA_013140955.1 Acidobacteriota bacterium | reverse complement strand
GCGTGCGGGCCGCCCGCGCACGTGCGGCGATCATCAGGCCGTTCCACGCCGTAAGCACCTTGTCGTCGAGATGCGGTCGGGGCCGCGTGGCGCGCCGCGCCCACAGGCGCTCGCGACTCCGGGCCAGCACCGACTCGACGTCCGGCTCGTCGCGCCCGGTCGCTCGCGCCACCTCGTCGAGCGAGTGCGCGACATAGAGCAGGTTCTGGCCGGAGAACTCGCCCTGCGGATCGAACGGGGCATTCCCCTCCGGCCGTACCCCGTAGCGCAGGCACACGATGTCGGCATCCGCCCCGAGGACCTCGCGCACCTCGGCCTCGGACCACACGTAGAACGCACCTTCCCGCGGATGGCCGTGGACCTGCCCGGCCGGGTCGCCCGGCGGCAGGCTGTCGGCGTCTTCGGCCGAGTGAAAGCCTCCGGCGGGGTCCGTCAGGTCGCGCGCCACGTACGCCAGCGTGTCCCGGGCGACGTCGGCATACTGCGCCTCACCGGTGAGCTGGGCGGCCTCGGTGTAGGCGAGGGCGAGTTGGGCCTGGTCGTAGAGCATCTTCTCGAAGTGCGGGACGCGCCAGGCGGCATCCACCGAGTACCGGTGAAACCCGCCCCCGATGTGGTCGCGCATGCCGCCGAGCGCCATCGCCCGGAGCGTGACGAGGGCCATCTCCCGGGCTTCCGGGTGCCCGGTCCGCGCGTGCTCGCGCAGCAGGAACAGCGCCTCGCCCGGCCGGGGAAACTTCGGTGCGTCGCCGAAGCCGCCGCGGTCGCTGTCGAACGCCACCATGAAGCGGTTCACCGAAGCCGATGTCGCCGCCGGGCCCGGGACTTCCCGGCCGCCCTGGCCGCGACGTGCGCCGTGCAGGTGGGCCAGGATCGACGCCGCCGACGCGACCACCTGCGCCCGCTCCTCGCGCCAGGCACGCGCCACCTCCGTCAGCACGTCCACGAAGCCGGGTCTCCCCCAGCGCGGGGTGGGCGGGTAGTAGGTGCCACCGTAGAACGGCTCGAGCGTGGGCGTGAGCCACACGCTGAGGGGCCAGCCGCCCGACCCCGCCGTCGCCTGCACGAACGTCATGTAGACCCGATCGACGTCGGGGCGCTCCTCCCGGTCCACCTTCACCGGCACGAAGTGCCGGTTCAGCACATCGGCGACCGCCGCCGACTCGAAGCTCTCGTGGGCCATCACGTGGCACCAGTGGCAGGTCGAGTAGCCGATCGACAGGAAGATGGGCTTGTCCTCGTCGCGGGCCCGGGCAAACGCCTCGTCGCCCCACGGATACCAGCCCACGGGATTGTCTGCGTGCTGCAGCAGGTAGGGGCTCTGCTCACCGGACAGACGATTCGCCATGGACCTCCTTCGGACGGCCGGCTCGCGGTCCCGGGCCCTCGTCGAAGAGGCTCCCGGGCCTGCGGCGGCGCAGCCGGGCGTGCGCGGCCGTGAACTCCACACCGTACAGCAGAATCAACGCCGACACGTAGATCCAGAGGAGGAACACCACGACGGTGGCGATGGAGCCCTGCACGAACGCTATGCGGCCGCCCCGCGCCATCCACCAGGAAAACAGCTCGAAGGCTCCGCGCCAGAGCAGGCCGGTGAGGATGGCACCCGCCCACACGTCCCGGAGCCGCGTCGGGGCATTCGGGAGGAAGTAGAACACGAGGCCGACGCCGGCCACGAACAGGCCCAGGGCCAGCGGCTCCAGGGCGGACGACTGGAAGACGTCCAGCCAGGGATATCGCTCGAGCACCGTGCCGAACCAGGAGGCGCGGGCCAGTTCGAGCGAGCTGACGATGACCAGCGCGGCCAGCGTGGCCCCGCCGGCGGCCGCCAGCATGAGGAACGACACCAGCCGGTGCTGCAGGAAGCTGCGCTGCCGTTCCACACCCCACGCCACGTTGACCGCACTCGTCACGGCGCCGAACACGCCGAGCGAGGCCCACACCAGGGCCAGGGCGCCGAGGCCGCTGACCTGCGCGGGGGCAGCGGCCAGCGCGTCCAGCTGCGAGGCCACGAAGTCGACCTGCGTCGGAAGGTAGCGCAGCACGAAGTTGAGGACGGCGGCCCGATCCGACTCGTTGGCCGTCACCGACCCGAGGATCGACGCCAGGAGCAGGAGGAAGGGAAAGAGCGACAGCAGCGCGTAGTACGCGATGGCCGCGGCGTGCGTGGGGTCGGTGCCGGTGATGAGCCTGATGAAGCCATACCAGGCGGCCCGCCCCGCCAGCCGCGCTTCACTGAGGACGCGCCGCCGGAGCCAGCTCACCCGCATGCGGGCTCCACGCTCAGGCCGTGGCCCCCGCGGTGCGCTGCTGCGCGCGGAGGTCCCGGATCTCGTGCTTCTTCATCTTGCTGTAGAGCGTCGGCCGATACAGGCCGAGGATCTGCGCGGCCTCCTGCTTGTTCCAGTTGGTGCGCTGGAGGGTCTGCACGATGGCCATCTTCTCGATCTCCGCCAGGGTCCGGTGCGGCGGGATGGCGAACTCCTGCGCCACCTGGCCGTCTTCCCGGATCGGCTCCGGGAGGTCCGTGGGCTGGATCTCGGTGGACTTGCAGACCAGCACCGCGCGCTCGATGGCGTTTTCGAGTTCGCGCACGTTGCCGGACCAGCGGTTCCTGATGAGCAGATGGTAGGCCGCCGGCGAGATCGTGCGCACGTTCTTGTCGTAGCGCTGGTTGAACTTCGAGAGGAAGTGGTTGCACAGCAGCGGAATGTCCTCGGTCCGCTCCCGCAGCGGCGGCACGCGCAGCGTGATGGTGTTGATGCGGAAGTACAAGTCTTCACGCAGCCGTCCGTCGCGCAGGGCCACCTCGAGATCCGTGTTGGTCGCGCAGATGAGCCGGAAGTCCACGTGCACGAGCCGTTCGCTGCCGATCGGACGGTACTCGCGCTCCTGCAGCACGCGCAGGAGCTTCGTCTGCAGGTACGGCGGCATCTCCCCGATCTCGTCCAGCAGGAGGGAGCCGCCTTCGGCCATCTCGAACAGGCCGATCTTGTCGCCGGTGGCGCCGGTGAACGCCCCCTTGCGATAGCCGAAGAGCTCGCTCTCGATGAGGTCCTTCGGAATCGCGGCGCAGTTGATCTTGATGAACGGGCCGCGGAAGCGATTGGAGTTGTAGTGGATCGCGTTGGCGATGAGCTCCTTGCCCGTGCCGTTCTCGCCCTGGATGAGGATGTTCGCGTCGCTGGCGGCCACGCTCTCGATGAGGTCGAACAGCTCCTTCATCTTGCGGCTGTGTCCGACGATGTTGGCAAAGCTGTAGCGGCCGCGAATCTGTTCCTTGAGCTGGTGATGCTCGGCGCGCTCCATCGACCGCGTGAACGCCTTGTTGAGCATGTCGGCCAGCCCTTCCTGGCTCACCGGCTTCTCCAGGAAGTAGAACGCCCCGGCCTGCCCGGCCTCGACCGCACGCGAGATCGTGCCCTGCCCGCTGATGACGATCACTTCAGGCCAGGCGTCGATCTCCTTCAGCCGGCGCAGCAGGGCCACGCCGTCGGTGTCGGGCAGCATCAGGTCGGTGACGACCACGTCGGGGCGCCACTGCCGGAAGATCTCCTCCCCGCGCGCGCCGATGAGCGCCGTCCGCACCTCGTAGCCCTCGGCTTCGATGACCATCTTCAGCCACTCGGCCATGGAGGGTTCGTCGTCGATGGCCAGAACACGTCGGCGGCGCTTTCCGCCCGGAATCGGTGGCGTTGCCATATCAGCCCCCCTGCAAAGGTGACCGATAAGCTAACACGATTCGTCACGATTCAATACACGTGAACAGCATGTGACCAGAAACACTACGGCCGAGGTTGCTCCAGGGGCGCCGTACCCCTCGCCGCCCCACGGTGGCGGCCGGGGCCTGGCGCGCAGGGCAGACCCTATAATGC
>JABFRY010000507.1 GCA_013140955.1 Acidobacteriota bacterium | reverse complement strand
GCTCACCGTCACCGCCCGTGATGCGGCCGGCTGGACCGGTGCGCTGTAGGTGACCGTGCGGGTATCGGTGGCCGTGTTGCCGGCCGCATCACGGGCGGTTACGGTGAGCAGGTTCTGTCCGTCCTGGAGCTGGATGCCGGACGCGGTCCAGGCCGTGGTGCCCGACGCCGTGCCGCTGCCCCCGCGGTTGTTGACCCAGCTCACCTGTGTCACGCCGACGGCGTCACTGGCCGTGCCCGAAAGGGTGAGGCTCGCAGAGCCGGCCGCATAGGTGGCAGCCGCCGTCGGCGCGACGATGGCCACGTTAGGAGCGGCCGTATCCGCGGCCTCGGCGATCGTGAGGTCCATGGCCGCGCTCCAGAAGCTCACGCCCGTGGCGTAGGTGGCATAGATCCACCACCGCGCGGCGCCGCTGGCCAGGGCCACGTCGGGCGTGTACCGGCACTCCCCGCCGGCGCCGCACCCGGCCTGCGCGGCGGTCAGCTCGATGCGGACCTTCGGCGTGGCTTCAGCGTCCACCGCGTACAGGAGGTACTGCGAGGCGCCAGGCGCGGCGTTCCACACGTAGGTCGGCGTGCGATCGCTGAGGCTGCCGGACGGGCTGACGAGCGTTGGCGGCGCAGGCGGCGTGTAGGTGACGGTGAGCACACTGCTCGCCTGGTTGCCCGCGGCGTCGCGCGCCGTGACGGCGATCATGTTGACGCCCGACTGAAGCGCGATGCCGGGGATCGTCCAGGTGGCGGTTCCGTTCGCGGTGCCGCTTCCACCCCGATCGTTGTTCCAGCTCACCTGCGAGACACCGACATTGTCGGCCGCCGTGCCGCTCATGACGAGCGCCGGCTCCGCCGTCGCATGCGCACCAGAGGCCGTGGGCACGCTGATGGCGATCGTGGGCACCGTGGTGTCGTTCTCGATCGTCCTGGTGACGACGAGCGTGTCCGTGGCGGTGTTGCCGGCCGCGTCACGCGCGGTCACGGTGAGGACGTTCTGGCCTCCCTGCAAGGCGATGCCGGCCACCGTCCAGTTCGCCGTTCCGCTGGCGTTCCCGCTCCCGCCGCGATCGTTCGACCAGCTCACCTGGGTGACACCCACGGCATCACTGGCGGACCCGCCGATGGAGAGCGTCGCGAGGGTGGTCTGGAACGTGGCAGCCGCCGTGGGCGTGGACACGGTGATGACCGGCGCCGTGGTATCGGCCTGCGCCTCGGCCTGCCGCGTCACGGCGAGCGTGTCGGTGGACACGTTGCCAGCCGCATCACGGGCCGTGACGGTGAGGACGTTCTGCCCCTCGAGCAGGGCGAGCCCGGTCACCGTCCAGTTCGTGGTGCCCGTGGCGGTGCCCCCGCCCCCACGGTTGCTGACCCACGACACCTGCGTCACGCCCACGGCGTCGCTTGCCGACCCACCGAGGTTGATGGTCGTTGCGCTGGTCGCGAATGTGGCCGACGACGTCGGCGCGCTGATCGTCACCGTCGGCGCCGTGGCGTCGCCATCGACCGGCGCGGCATAGGACACGTTCAACTGGTCCGTCGCGGTGTTACCGCCCGCGTCGCGGGCGGTAACCGTGATCGTCGTGGCGCCGTTGATGACTGGAATGTCGGCCGCCGTCCAGTTGCTGGTGCCAGTCGCCACTCCAGAGGCCCCGCGGTTCGTGCTCCAGCTCACCTCAGTTACACCCACGCTGTCGCTAGAGGTGCCCGCGAGCGTCACGGTTGGTGCCTGTGACACGTACGACGGGCCCGCGGTAGGGCTCGAGATCGCAACAACGGGCGCCGTGATGTCGTCCGAGGCGGAACGCATCTCCCACGTGAACATGCGGCTCGTGGTCAGCAGGCCGTCCGACACGGTGGCCGTGACCTGATATGTGCCCACGGACGAGCCAGTGCCCGCGATCAGACCGGTATTGCCGTTGAGCGTGAGGCCGTGGGGTAGCCCCACCCCCGTATACGACACAGGGCGACCGTCCGGGTCGGCGCCGTTGAGCTGCAGCGAGGCCTGCTGTCCAACGAGGGTGCGTATCGTGCCCGGGGCGGTCAGCGTGGGCGGGGCATTGCTGTACCCGGATACCTCACCCGACTTGACGCCCACGAGCGGCCCCGCCACGTACGACGCGACGGCGAAGAAGTACTTCTGTCCGTCCACGGCATCTGGATACACGAAGGAAGTCTGGTTGCCCACATCGTAGGTCTGAACGTAAGCCTTTGAGACCAGACCGACGTAGACGATGTAGCCCTCGACGTTCGGGTCCGCGCTCGGCTCCCAGGACAGCGTGATCGAGCCCGCCGCCGCCACCCGCGGCGTGAACACGGCGAGAAGCAGCACCACCAGCAGTGCGGCACGGCGAACGGTCATGGACACCAGTTGCATAGGACTCACACCTCTCGGGCGCCCCGCGGCCTTACCGACGGGGCCCACACACCTCAGCTCGGCCGTCGTTTGTGCAACGGCACAGCCAGCGACGAGATGACGACCTAACGCGTTGTGGTGCTTTGACTTGTGAGATCTGAGCGCGTGGACCCACTCCGGGCTGAGGCCACGTTTTCGGGTGGGCGGCTTACAGAATCGTGATGAGGGACGACGCGGTGAGGAGGGCTGGCACGCTAGTCAGGCCAAGAGGTGGGGCGGTGCCTCGACGCGCCAGAAGACACCGGGTACGGCCGGTACGTTGCAGTGGTGCGTCCACCGCGCAACGCGGCGTTCCAGGCGGCGGGATCGAATGCCTCGGGAAGCCTCTATTTGCGAAACGGTTACAGGCGGTGCGCGCCGCGGGCGCCGGGCGCGGGCGAGGCAAGCGGGGCTGTGGTTTCGGCGAGTAAAGTCGCCGCCGCCCGTGCCCGCACGGAAGGTGAAGGAGGCAGGACGGCCGCGCGGGCCCATCGGTCCCAGCGAATGCGGCCGTGCCTGCACAGAACATGCGGCACCACTTCTCACTCATCAGCACGGGCGGGGCGCGCCACGCCGCACTCATCGTCGAGCCGGCGCTGTCGGACATCGTGCACTGCGTCGCGGCGCTCGATGGCGAGGGCTTCCGTGTGACAGTGGCCGCGACCTACCGGGAGGCCCGAGCCCTGATGACGACGCAGCCGCCCGACGTCCTCATCACGGAACTTCGCCTGGGCGACTACAACGGTCTACAGCTGGTGCTGAGAGCCCGATCGTTGAAACCCACCCTGGCGCCGGTGGTCACGTCGAGAGTCAGCGACGCAGTCCTGCAGGCCGAGGCCGTCGCGATGGGCGCCACCTACGTCTTGAAGCCGGTGACCGGCCCTGACCTGCTGGCGGCGGTCCTGCGCACGCTGCACCGGCATCCGGCCCGGGCCGACCGTATCGAGCCCCCGTTCGAACGCCGCTCCGCGGAACGGCGCGCAACGGAAGGCCCGGCGTCGCCTGCGCAGGCAGTCGGGTACGAGCGCCGGCACGGTGAGCGACGGCGCGCGAAGCGTGCGCACACCACCCTCCGACCCGCCGTCGCCCCCTTCGTCAGCTGGAACGGCCGCGCGCACTGAAGCAGGGTGCGTGTCGGTGCCCCAGGGCATTCGCCTGCTCCTTGCGCACCGCTTTCCAGACTGACGCCGTCGCGTCGTGCGCAAGTCGGACCGGCCCGGGCCGCGACACCGACACGCACGCGGCCCAACATCCCTCCGCACGCTCGGCCATCACTGGGCCGCGGCGCCACGCCTGAGCGCACCACGAGTCGAGGGCGATGCGCGAGTCGGGTCCTGACCTCCTCACCCACAGCGCCTGCCCGGCCCGCGAGCCGAGCCCACTGCTGAGCGACGCCGTCACGACAGGCCGTCATTTCATTGACAGCCCTGAAGCGGCAGAACTTACACCCGGTGATCGAATCCGTATCGGAACCATTCGGAAATTTGCGCGATTTGC
>JABFRY010000406.1 GCA_013140955.1 Acidobacteriota bacterium | reverse complement strand
CTCGGCCCGGCTGACCGGGTTCTTGAGGATCCGGTACGCGTCGTTCAGATAGGACGACCGCTCCAGGCTGGCCAGGCGCTCGGTGGGCGTGGCGCCGTAGTAGAAGTCCGGATGGAACTGGCGGCTCAGCTCGCGGAAGCGGCGCTCGAGCACGTCCGCATCGAGCTGCAGCCGCTTCGGCAGCCCGAAGAACGTGAAGTAGTCGCCGTGTCGCCCGAGCGCGAGGATCCGGCTGCACTGCGGGCAGAAGTGCTCGTGCACGGGCGCGCCAGCGCCGCAGCTGCGGCACTCGAGCATCGGCAGCGAACGGGCGGATGTCGTGTTCTCGGGTGTCATGATGGCGCGCGGTCGGCCAGCCCCAGGCGCCTCAGGCGCCGAAGGAGCTGCCGCAACCGCAGGTCTGCTTCGCGTTGGGATTGTTGAACACGAACCCCTTCGTCAGCAGGGCCGTGTCGTAGTCGAGCGTCGTGCCCTTGAGGAAGATGTAGCTCTTGCGATCGACGAAGAGCTTGGCCCCCTCCGGCCCTTCGAACACCTCGTCCCCGAGACGGGGTTCGCGCTCCCAGGCAAACGTATAACTCAGGCCGGAGCAGCCGCCGCCCTTGACGCCCACCCGCAGGCCACCCTCGCTGATGCCCTGCTTGGCCATCAGCGATCGGATCTTCTGTGCTGCCGTTTCCGTGATCTGAATCATCGTGCACCACCGCGGCCGCCACGGCCGCGCCGTCGCGGCATCCGTGTCAGAGCGCGGGCTGAGCCGTGGCCGCTGCGCCCTCGACCACGCCCTGGTCCTTCTTCTTCCGGTAATCGGCGATGGCCGCCTTGATGGCGTCCTCGGCGAGTACCGAACAGTGGATCTTGACCGGGGGCAGCGAGAGTTCGTTGACGATGTCCGTGTTCTTGATCTGAAGGGCTTCGTCGACCGTCTTGCCCTTCAGCCACTCCGTGGCCAGGCTCGAGCTCGCGATGGCCGACCCGCAGCCGAACGTCTTGAACTTCGCGTCGTCGATGACGCCCGTCTCAGGGTTGACCTTCACCTGGAGCTTCATCACGTCGCCGCACTCGGGAGCGCCCACCAGGCCCGTGCCGACGTTGTCATCGTCCTTCGGCAGGGAACCGACGTTGCGCGGATGCTCGTAGTGCTCGAGAACCTTGTTGGAATACGCCATGTTCCTCTCTCCTCCGAGGCGGGCGCCGCGCGCCCGCAGGTCTCATTCCACCGTCAGTGCGTGACCCACTGCATCTTCGACAGGTCGACGCCTTCCTTGACCATCTCGTACAGGGGCGACATCTCGCGCAGGCGCCGGACGACCGTGGTGAGCTTGTCCACCACGTAGTCGACTTCCTCTTCCGTCGTCCACCGGCCCAGGCCGAACCGGATGGACGAGTGCGCCAGGTCGTCGCCGGCCCCGAGCGCCTTCAGCACGTACGACGGCTCGAGGCTGGCCGACGTGCAGGCCGAGCCCGACGACACCGCCACGTCGCTGATCCCCATGAGGAGCGACTCGCCCTCCACGTAGGCGAAGCTCACGTTCAGGCTGTGCGGCAGCCGGTGCTCCAGGGACCCGTTCACGTACAGCTCGTCCAGGTTGGCGTGCAGCTTCTCGTTCAGCCGGTCGCGCAGCCCGCGGAGACGGACCGTTTCTGCGGCCATCTCGTCCTGGCAGATCGCGGCGGCCTTGCCCAGTCCCACGATACCGGGCACGTTCAGCGTGCCCGAGCGCATGCCCCGTTCATGGCCGCCGCCGCTGATCTGCTCGGCCAGGAGCACCCGCGGATTGCGCCGGCGGACGAAGAGCGCGCCGCTCCCCTTGGGGCCGTACATCTTGTGGGCGGTGATGGACACGAGATCCGCTTTGCAGCGGTTGACGTCGAACGGCACCTTGCCCACGGCCTGCACCGCGTCGGTGTGGAACAGGATGCCCTTCTCCTTCGCGATCGCGCCAATCTCCTCGATGGGCTGCAGCACGCCAATCTCGTTGTTGGCGGTCATGATCGAGATGAGGATGGTCTTGTCGGT
Organism: Acidobacteriota bacterium; assembly: GCA_013140955.1. Classification (GTDB taxonomy): domain Bacteria; phylum Acidobacteriota; class Vicinamibacteria; order Vicinamibacterales; family UBA2999; genus JABFRY01. The sequence continues at coordinate 1,884 of JABFRY010000406.1, read as the reverse complement.
GATCGCGGCGCGCAGGTCGTCGAGGCTGATGCGTCCATCCTTCTGCACCGGCAGATAGGTGACGCGGCCACCCTGCTTCTCGAGGCGCTTGCAGGTATCGATGACGGCCTTGTGCTCGGTGACGCAGGTGATGACGTGGTTGCCCTTCTCGCGATACATCTCGGCCGCGCCGCGGATCGCCAGGTTGTTCGACTCGGTCGCCCCGCTCGTGAAGATCACTTCCTTGGGACTGGCGCCGATGAGATCGGCCACCTGCCGCCGGGCCTGTTCGACCGCCTGCTCCGCGGCCCAGCCGAAGGCGTGGTTGCGGCTGGCGGCGTTGCCGAAATGCTCCGTGAAGAACGGCAGCATCGCCTCGAGCACACGGGGATCCACGGGCGTCGTGGCGTGATAATCCATGTAGATCGGCAGCTTCATCTCTACGTCCTCAAGTGCTGATGCAGGCGGGCTGCCTGCGCCACGGGCACCGGAACCCCCTCGGCGTCCCGGGTGATCTCCTCGAGCGTCGCCGTCTGGAGCACGGACACGATGCGTTCGCGGATCCGCCACAGCGGATCCCGGATGCTGCACTTGTCGTACTGCTCGCATCCGTTGTTGTCGGTGGAACACGCCGTCACCGTGAAGGGGCCGTCGATAGCCTGAATCACGTCCGCCACGCTGATGGACTCGGGGGCACGGGTGAGGCTGTAGCCCCCGCGTGTGCCCTGGGTCGAATGCAGCAGGCCGGTCCGGACCAGCCGCTGGAGCACCTTCGCCATCAGCTCCAGGGGAATGTGGTAGCACTCGGCGATTTCACGCGCGCTGGTCGACTCCACGGCCCCGCAACGGGCGAGGTGCTTCATCGCGATGAGCGCGTAATCCGCCTTCTTGGAAAGCCTCAACATGTGCCTGACTCAAATCCGACTGCTGTTGTCGTATTTTAGGCGCCCGGGGCAATCCCGTCAAGAACGGTCGGATATCCCCGTCAGTACTTCGGCTGGGTCGGGTCGACCGTGTCGATCCACTCGAGAATGCCGCCACGCAGGTTCTTGACGTTGCGGAAGCCCACCGACAGCAGGTAGTCCACCGCCTTGGCGCTCCGCCCGCCCACCTTGCACTGGCAGATGATCTCGATGTCCTGGTCGAGCTCCTGGTACCGACGCGGCAGTTCGCCCAGGGGAATGAGCGTGGAACCGGCGATCCGGTTGATCTGGTATTCGTTCGGCTCGCGCACGTCGAGAATCAGCAGCCGGTGTCCGGCATCGAGCCGCTTCTTCAGCTCGACCGGCGAGATCTCCAGCGTGCCGGCGTCGGTGGCGGCCGCGGTTGGCTCCTCGCGCAGTCCGCAGAACTGCTCGTAGTCGATGAGTTCGGTCACCGTCGGGTTCGTGCCGCAGACCGGGCACTCCGGATCCTTGCGGAGCTTCAGCTCACGGAAGCGCATCTTGAGCGCGTCGTAGATCAGGAACCGGCCCACGAGCGGCTCGCCGATGCCGAGCATCAGCTTGATGGCCTCGGTCGCCTGAATCACACCGATGATCCCTGGCAACACGCCGAGCACGCCGCCTTCGGCGCAGCTCGGCACCAGCCCGGGAGGCGGCGGCTCCGGATAGAGGCAGCGGTAGCACGGCCCGTCCTTGGTCGCAAAGACCGAAGCCTGCCCTTCGAACCGGAAGATGCTGCCGTAGGCGTTGGGCTTGCCGGCCAGCACGCACGCGTCGTTGACCAGGTACCGCGTCGGGAAGTTGTCGGTGCCGTCCAGGATCACGTCGTAAGGCGCAAACAGGTCGAGCGCGTTCTCCGACGAGAGCGACGTCTCGTAGGTGTCGATCTGGACGTGGGGGTTCAGGGCGTTCAGGCGGTCCTTGGCCGACGCCAGCTTCGACCGCCCGACGGCGGGCGTGC
>JABFRY010000262.1 GCA_013140955.1 Acidobacteriota bacterium | reverse complement strand
GCCTCTTCGTGTTTTCGCCCCGTTGTGCGCAGCATCGTGCCGACCCGCGAGGCCCGCACACCACGCAGGCGACCAGCCGAGAAGGAATCGGCCCGTCGTTCCCGGGTGATGAGGCGGAGCCCCTTCGCGCTGTCGAGCCGGACGCGCGCACATGCTGGCGTCTTGGCTGGTGCAGGAAATCGGCCGGCTCGGTCTCGCGGTCGACCAGATCGTGCCGGCCGGCGGCGTGCGCCGGTTCGCGCCCGACGTGGGGTCCGTCACGCTGCTGGCCATCGCCACCCCTGAGATCCACGCGTCCTTCCTGCGAGGGGTCGCCGGGCTGCAGGGGGTCCGAGCGGTCGTCCCACGCGATGCCGGCGGGTTCGTCGCCCACACCGACCGCGGCGGCGTGACCCTGCACGTCGAGTCCCCGGAGCATGCCGGTGCCGCGCTCGTGTGGCACACCGGCTCACGAGGTCACGTCGGGCTGCTGCAGGCGCGGGCACTGACGTTCGGGCTGGCGTTCGAAGGCGGCCGGCTGCTCGACACGAATGGCCGGCCCGTGCCGTGTGTGTCGGAGGAAGCGCTCTACGCACGGCTCTCGCTGCCGGTGATCCAGCCGGAACTCCGGCATGGCGGCGACGAGCTCGCGCTGGCAGACGAAGGGCAGCTGCCGGACCTGCTGACCGGGCGCGACATCCGCGGCGACCTGCACATGCACACGACGTGGAGCGATGGTCGTGACACCCTGGCCACGATGGTGCTGACGGCGCGCACGCTGGGCTACGAGTACGTGGCGATCACCGATCACTCGGAACGCGCCACGTCCAGCCGCACGCTGTCACGCCGGGACGTGGCCCGGCAGCGGGCCGAGATCGACGCCCTGCGCGACCGTGTGGACGACATCGCCATCCTGCACGGGGTCGAAGTGGACATCATGCCCGATGGCACGCTCGACTTCGATGACACGGTGCTGTCCGGGTTCGACATCGTGCTCGCCTCGCTCCACGACGACGCGGGTCACGATCCAGGCCGCCTCCTCGAGCGCTACGAGGCCGCGCTCCGGCACCCGCTGGTCTCGGTGATCACGCATCCGGCCAACCGGTCACCCGCCCGCTTCCCCGGCTACGCCCTCGACTACGACCGCCTGTTCGAGGCCGCGGCGGCAACCGGGACGGCCCTCGAGGTCGACGGTGCCCCCGGGCACCTCGATATGGACGGCGCCCTCGCCCGCCGCGCCTCGGATGCGGGCGTCACGCTCGCGGTCAACAGCGACTGCCACCGGGCCGATGCTCTGGCGCGCCAGATGCGGTTCGGGATCGGCACGGCCCGCCGGGGTCTGGTGCGACGCGAGGCGGTGCTGAACGCGCGGCCCCTCGAGGACGTGCAGGCCTTCGTGGCCGCCAAGCGGGCGGGGCGGACGGCAGCTCCGCAGGTCCCCCGTTGACCCCGACACCGCTAAGCCTCGTGCTACCATCGGCTTGCGGAAGCCCCAACGGGAGGAGTGCCATGCGGATCGTGTCCGGGATGCTCGTCGTCCTCGGCGTGCTCGTCCTGGCGCCGACCCTCGCCCTCGGCCAGCGGAGCCCCGAGGCCGTCACGCGGGCCCTGCAGCAGCGCTACGAATCGGTTCGCGACTTCACCGCGGACTTCAGCCACAGCTACCGCGGCGGCGTACTGCGAACGCAGGCCATCGAGCGCGGCACGGTGGCGGTGAAGAAGCCCGGGCGGATGCGGTGGGTCTACACGAGTCCCGAGCGGAAGGAGTTCGTGTCGGACGGGCAGAAGGTCTATTCATACCTCCCCGAGGATCGCCAGGTCATCGTCTCGGACGTCCCCCCCGGGAACGAGGCGTCCACGCCGGCGCTGTTCCTGGCGGGCAAGGGCGACCTCGTGCGGGACTTCACGTCGGCCTTCGCCGAAACGACGATCCCCGGCAGCCTCGCGCTCAAGCTCACCCCGAAGTCCTCCGAACCCGACTACGAGTACCTCGTCGTCGTGCTCGATGCCGACACGTTGCAGATTCGCGCGCTCACGACCCGCGACCACCAGGGCGGCGATTCCACCCTCACGTTCAGCCGCATGCGCGAGAATCAGGGCCTTCCGGACAGCCAGTTCCAGTTCCGCATTCCCCGGGGGACCGACGTCATCACCAATGGCACGACTTAGACTCTCCGGAGTCGTTCTGCTGCCCTGCCTCCTGCTGCTCTCCGGCTGCGCCACGTCGGGCGCGATGCGCGCGGGTGCGCGAGCCGAACAGCAGGAAGACTACGACCAGGCCGTCGCCGACTACACACGCGCACTGCGCAGCTCGCCAGACGACCGCAACGCACGCCGCGCCCTCGAGCGCGCCCGGCTGCGGGCCTCGCAGGAGCACTTCAACCGCGGGCGCCGCTTCTCTGCGGCGGGCCGGCTGGACGAGTCGCTCATCGAGCTGGAACTCGCCTCCGAGTTGAACCCGGCGAGCGGCACCGTGGACGACGCCCTGCGCGAGGTCCGGAACCAGCTCCGGGCACGCGTGGCGGTCTCGCGCGAGGGCAAGACGGAGCTCGAGACGCTCGTGGAGCGGGCGCGAACCCTGCAGGCCACCGAGCCCACGCTCGGCGGCGACATCCGCCTGCCGGAGACGCTCGTCTTCCGCAACGCCAGCTCCCGTGACGTGTATCTGGCGCTGGGCCAGTTTGCCGGGATCACCGTCGTGTTCGATCCGCAGTTTGCGGACCGGCCGGTGACCGTGGACCTCAGGAACGCGTCGTTGAACGATGCCCTCGACGCCGTGAGCGCCGCGGCACAGACCTTCCACCGCGTGGCGGGCACGCGGATTCTCACGGTCGTGCCCGACTCCCCCGCCAAGCGGCAGGAGTACGAGGAAGAGATCGTCCAGACCTTCTACCTGAGCAACGCCGATCTGCGGGAGACGATCGACCTGCTCCGCATCGTCATCGACGCACGCCGCATCGCCCCCATCGGGGCGACCAACGGCCTGACCATCAAGGACACCCCCGACCGCGTCGCCGCCGCCGCCCGGATCATCTCGGCCGTCGACAAGGCGCGCCCCGAGGTGGTCATCGACGTCGAGCTGCTGGAGGTGGACCGCACCCGCCTGCGGGAGTACGGACTGCAGCTGGCGTCTGGCGATGCACCCGGCATCTCGGGGACCGCGGATGTGAACCGGGACGACCTGACGGTGCGCGACCTGCGGAACCTGACGCAGTCCGACATCTTCCTGACCAACCTGCCAGGCCTGTTCTACAGGCTCCTGAAGACGGACAACAACACCCGCACCCTGGCGAACCCCCAGTTGCGGACATCGGAGGGCATCTCGGCCCAGGCGCGCTTCGGCGAGCGCGTGCCGGTGCCCGTCACGACGTTCTCTCCCCTGGCGTCGGGCGGCGTCGTCCAGCAGCCCATCACGTCGTTCAACTACGAGAACATCGGCGTGAACATCGACATCACGCCGCGGACGCACCACGACGACGAGGTGTCCCTCGCGCTGCAGATCGAGGTGAGCAGCATCTCCGGCACCGGCTTCAACGGCCTGCCCACGTTCGGGAACCGCTCTATCAACACCGTCATCCGGCTCAGGGACGGCGAAACCAACCTGCTGGCCGGACTGATTCGAGACGACGAACGGCGGGTCCTCGAGGGCGTGCCAGGGCTGAGCGACCTGCCGATCCTGGGACGTCTGTTCGCCCACTCCCGCCGCGAGACGCAGGAAACCGACATCGTGCTCACGCTGACGCCCCGCATCGTGCGGGTCCTCGAGCTGTCCGAGAGCGATCTCCGGCCCTTCCGGGTGGGACGATCGGGCGGCGATGGCGCGGCCGATCTACCCGGCGCTGGCGCACCCGCCGCTGCGCCCGCTGGCCTCGGCCAGCCAAGGCCGGGCGGCGCCCCCGACCGCATCGAGCCGATCCGTCCGCCGGCACCCGC
>JABFRY010000359.1 GCA_013140955.1 Acidobacteriota bacterium | reverse complement strand
TCACGAACAGGCGCAGGGCAGCCACGACGCCCCTAGTATCGACCTAAGCGCCTTTGTTGACTAGTCTTTACAGAGCCGTGAGCTTGACAGCCCATGCGCGCGGAGGGGAACATTGAGCGCCTATGGTGCAGACGCTCCTGCTGAACGCCTCGTACGAACCCCTCAAAGTCGTTCACTGGCAAAAGGCGATCACGCTCTGGTGCCAGGGGAAGGTGGAGGTGATCGCGGTCCATGACCGCGAGATCAGGGCGGTGTCCGTCAGTTTCAAGATGCCCTCGGTGATCCGCCTGCTCCGCTTCGTGAAGATCAAGCGCCGGTTCGACTACGTGCCCTTCTCCCGCGCCAACATCTACGCGCGCGACAAGCACACCTGCCAGTACTGCGGCGATGTCTACCCGCTGCCCGACCTGACATTCGACCACGTGGTTCCCGTGGCGCAGGGTGGGCGGAAGGACTGGGAGAACATCGTCACGTGCTGCGTCACCTGCAACCGCAGGAAGGGCGGCCGCACGCCGGACGAGGCCGGGATGCGCCTGCTGCGAGCGCCGCATCGCCCGGACTCCGCCCCGCTCATGCGCATCACCATCGGTCTGCGCGACGCGCCCGAGAGCTGGCGCGACTACCTGTACTGGAATCTGGAACTCGACCAGGCCTAGCGGCCATCGGCGGCGGGCCCGCCAATCTACGCGGCCTCAGGTACGGCCTCAGATACACTGTCAGCCGTCATGCCCACGCGCGCGCCCGCGCCGTCCGTCTCGCCGTTTCCCTTGCGTGCCGTCGCCGGCGGACACGTCACGCTCGCACGCGGGACCACCCGTGCCCGCGGTCGGCGACAGGCTCCCGGCGGGTCCGTGCCCACCGTCACGCTGGGCGGCACGCCGGTGCTCGTGACCTTCGCGTCGCCCCGCGCCGTCCAGATCCAGGTGCCGGCAGACATGGAAGGCGGCCACCTCCCCGTGGTGATCGACGGGGACGCGGCTTCCGGCGCCACCGTGGAGGTCGGCGCCGCGTGGGCCACGGGGCTTCACCAGGTCGACAACCCGGCCTTCGATGCGGCCGGCAACCTGTTCGTCACCTACAGCGGCACTCGTGGACAGGAATCACCGGTGTCCCTGTTCCGGGTGACGCCCGCGGGGACCCGGGAACCCTTTGCTACCGGGATCGTCAACCCCACGTCGCTGGCGATCGGCCCTGACGGGCTGGTCTACGTGTCCAGCCGCTTCGCCGGCACGGTGCACCGGGTGCGCGAGGACGGGACGAGCGAGCAGGTGGCCTCCGAGCTGGGTGTCGCCTGCGGGATCGCCTTCGACGCGCAGGGATACATGTACGTGGGCGATCGGTCGGGGACGATCTTCCGCGTGCGGGACGGGCATGCCACGCCCTTCGCGTCGCTTGCGCCGAGCGTGGCCGCCTTCCACCTGGCCATGGCGCCGGATGGCGATCTCTACGTCACGGCACCGACACTGGGCGCCTACGACCGGGTTCAACGCATCGGCCGCCACGGCGACGTCACGTCCCTGCCCGCCCGCTTCGGGCGGCCACAGGGGCTGGCGTTCTCGCCAGACGGTGTGCTCCACGTCGTGGAGGCGCTGGCTGGCGCCAGCGGGCTCTACCGCCTGCCGGACCCTGCCGGCGAACCGGAACTCGTGGTGAGCGGCGCGGGCCTGATCGGCGTGGCCTTCGGGCCCGACGGGGCACTCGTCGTGTCGTCCACCGAAACGGTCTACCGCTTCAAATGACCGGATCGGGCGCAGAGGCGTGGTCCGGCTCGCCTCGAGTGGCGGTGCATCCGCGAGTATGAACCAGCTGTTCGCGCGCAAGCCGATCGCGGAGCTCCACGCGGAGGACGGCACCTCCGGCCTCCGGCGCGTGCTCGGCGCCGGCGACCTGGTGATGCTCGCCATCGGCGCCGTGATCGGTGCGGGCATCTTCGGGGCGATCGGCACCGCGGCGGCCGGGCAGGTGGGGCCCGACGGCGTGGTCATCCGCTACGGCGCGGGGCCTGCGCTGATCTTCTCCTTTGCCCTCCTGGCCGGCGCCTGTGCCCTGGCCGCGCTCTGCTATGCCGAGCTGGCGGCGATGATTCCGCAGGCCGGCAGCGCCTACGCCTACAGCTACGCGACGCTCGGCGAGCTGGTGGCCTGGATCATCGGCTGGGATCTCATTCTCGAGTACGCAGTGGGAAACGTGGCCGTCGCCATCTCCTGGGGCGACTACTTCACGACGCTGCTCAGCGGCATCGGACTCGACCTGCCCGCGTGGCTCACCACGGGCTACCGGACCGCCGGCCTCAGCGCCAGTCCCGCGATGCGGGCCCTCCTGGACGAGGCGCCGAGCATCTTCGGCGTTCCGATCCTCGTCAACCTCCCGGCCTGTGGCATCGTCCTGGTCGTCACGTGGCTGCTGCTGCGCGGCGCGCGGGAGAGTTCGCGCGCCAACCAGGTGATGGTGGTCGTGAAGCTCGTGGCCCTGGCGCTGTTCGTCGGGGTGGGGCTGGCCAACATCGATCCTGGCAACTACACGCCGTTCGCCCCCAATGGCTTCACGGGCGTCCACCAGGGGGCGGCCATCGTGTTCTTTGCCTACATCGGTTTCGACGCCGTCTCCACCGCGGCCGAGGAGACCCGCAATCCGCAGCGCAACCTCCCGATCGGCATCCTCGGCGGGCTGGCGGTCTGCACGCTGATCTACATCATCGTCGGCGCCGTGCTCACGGGCATGGTGCCCTACGGGGAACTGGCCGTTGCCGATCCGCTGGCCCGTGCGCTCGAACTGGTGGGATACAGCCGGGTGGGATGGCTCGTCGCCCTTGGCGCGGCGGTGTCGATGGCGGCGGTGCTCCTGGTGTTCCAGTACGGGCAGCCGCGCATCTTCTTCTCGATGGCGCGCGACGGCCTGTTGCCGGCGTGGGCGGCGCGCGTGGATCGGCGCACCGGCGTGCCGCATGTCACCACGCTGTTGACGGGCGTGCTGGTCGCCGCCGCAGCACTCGTCGGTGACGCGGCCGAAACCTACGACCTCACCAACATCGGCACGCTGTTCGCCTTTGCCATCGTCTGTGCGGGCGTCGCCGTGCTGCGGGTGACCGAGCCCGATCGGCCGCGTCCCTTCCGCGTGCCGTTCGTCTGGGTGGTGGCGCCCCTCGGCATGGCCGCGTGCGGCTTCGTCATGCTGGGGCTGCCGGCCCAGGCCTGGAGCCGCTTCGGCCTGTGGCTGGCCATCGGGCTGGCCCTCTACGTCGCCTACGGCTATCGCCACAGCCGGCTCAGGTCCCGCTAGGGCCACCCACTCCCGGCCTACCCCTGGCCCAACATCTGGGCACGGCGCCGCCCCGGCCGCTGGCCGGATGCGATAAGATTTCCGTTTCGAGTCCCCGGCGAATTCCCGGCAGTGTGGTTATGGCTCACGACTGGATCTCGGTGCGCGGTGCCCGCGTACACAATCTCCGGAACGTCGACGTCGACCTGCCCCGCAACCGGCTGGTGGTGATCACCGGCCTGTCCGGGTCCGGGAAGTCGTCGCTCGCCTTCGACACCATCTACGCGGAAGGGCAGCGGCGCTACGTCGAGTCGCTGTCGGCGTACGCGCGCCAGTTTCTCGAGCAGATGGAGAAGCCGGACGTCGATCTCATCGAGGGCCTGTCGCCGGCGATCGCGATCGAGCAGAAGACCACCGGCTCCAACCCACGCTCGACCGTCGGCACGGTCACCGAGATCTACGACTACCTGCGGCTGCTCTTCGCCAATATCGGCGTGCCCCACTGCGCGCAGTGCGGTCGGGAGATCTCCTCCCAGACGCTCGAGCGCATCCTCGACCTGGTGATGCTGTATCCGCAGGACGAGCGCATCAACATCCTGGCGCCGATCGTGCGCGGGCGGAAGGGCGAGTTCAAGAAGGAGCTGCTCGGCCTGCGCCAGCGGGGGTTCACCAAGGCGCGCATCGACGGCCAGTTTCGCGCGCTGGACGACGAGATCCGCCTGGACCGCCGACGCAACCACACCATCGAGGTCGTCGTGGACCGGCTCGTCGTGCGGTCCGGGATCGAGCGCCGCCTGTCGGAGTCGCTCGAGACGGCCCTCGCCCTCGCCGACGAGATCGTGGTGGTGAATACCTTCGAGGGCGGGGATCAGCTGTTCTCGCGGCGCCTGGCCTGCGTGAGCTGCGGCCTCTCGGTGCCCGAGATGACACCGCGCGCCTTCTCGTTCAACTCGCCGCACGGCGCGTGCCCCGAGTGCCAGGGCCTCGGGGCCACGCACGATTTCGATCCGCTCCTCGTGGTGCCCGATCCCACGCGGTCGCTCCTCGATGGCGCCGTCGCGCCATGGCTCAGGGGCGACCGCAAGCTCCTGCGCAGCGCGCTCACGGCCCTTGGGACCACGTTCGGCTTCGATCCGGCCGCCCCCTTCGAGCAGCTCTCGAAGAAGCACCGCGACATCATCCTGTTCGGTCCCGGCGCCACGCGGGCGGCCAGGTCCGTGAGTCCCGGCGCCGCGGCGCCCGACCGTCCGGCTGCGGCTGACGACGGCGGCGACGAGGAGTTCGAGATGCCCACCCCCCGCCGTGGACGGGCGAGCCAGCAGGCCGACCCGTTCGGCAAGGGATTCGAAGGTGTCATTCCCAACCTCCGCCGCCGCTACGACGAGGGCGCCTGGAGCGTCCAGGAGGAACTCGAGGCCTACCGCACCCTGAGGCCCTGTCCGGCATGCGGCGGCGAGCGCCTCAGGCCCGCGAGCCTTGCGGTCCGCGTCAAGGGGCGGGGCATCGCCGACTACGTGAACCAGCCGATCAGCCAGGCCCTCGAGACGTTCGAGGCGTTCGAGTTGACCGAACGGGAGCACATCATCGCCAGCCGTGTGCTCCGCGAGATCCGGGAGCGCCTCCGCTTCCTGCACGACGTGGGCGTGGGCTATCTCACGCTGAATCGCAGTGCGGCCTCCCTGTCGGGCGGCGAGGGCCAGCGCATCCGGCTGGCGACCCAGATCGGCGCCAACCTCACCGGCGTCCTCTACGTCCTCGACGAGCCGTCGATCGGGCTGCACCAGCGTGACAATCGCAAGCTGCTCGCCACGCTGACCAAGCTGCGCGACCTCGGCAACACCGTGATCGTGGTCGAACACGACGAGGAGACCATCCGGACGGCCGACTGGGTCGTGGATCTCGGGCCCGGGGCCGGCGAGCATGGCGGCGAGGTGATCTTCCAGGGGCGGCCGGCCCAGCTGCTCGAGGCCGGGAGCGAGTCGTTGACCGGCGCGTACCTGCGGGGAGACCGGGCGATCCCGACACCCGCGGCACGGCGCCAGGCCAGCCGCGGCGAGGTGGTGATCCGGGGTGCCACGGCGAACAACCTGAAGAACATCGACGTGGCCATTCCGCTCGGCACGCTCACCGCCGTGACCGGCGTGAGCGGGTCGGGGAAGTCGACACTGGTCAACGACATCCTGTTCCGGTCGCTCGCCCGGACGCTGTTCCGCGCCGGGACCGAGCCCGGCGAGCACGACCGGATCGAGGGCGTCGAGCTCATCGACAAGGTCATCGAGATCGATCAGTCGCCCATCGGCCGGACGCCCCGCTCGAACCCCGCCACCTATACCGGGATGTTCACCTTCATCCGCGACCTGTTCGCGATGATGCCCGAGGCGAAGGCTCGAGGCTTCAAGCCAGGCCGGTTCTCCTTCAACGTGAAGGGTGGGCGGTGCGAGGCCTGCCAGGGCGATGGCGTGATCGCCATCGAGATGCACTTCCTGCCGAACGTGTACGTCACGTGCGAGGAGTGCAAGGGCCGCCGGTACAATCGCGAGACGCTCGAGATTCAGTACCGCGGCAAGTCGATTGCCGACGTGCTCGACTTGACGGTGGACCAGGCGCTTCCACTGCTCGAGAACTTCCCGCCCATTGCCGGCAAGCTGCGCACCCTGCAGGACGTGGGGCTCGGGTACATCGAGCTTGGCCAGTCGGCCACCACCTTGAGCGGCGGCGAGGCGCAGCGTGTGAAGCTGGCGAAGGAACTGTCGAGGCGGAGCACCGGGCGCACCCTGTACATCCTCGACGAGCCGACGACGGGGCTCCACTTCGAGGACACGCGGAAGCTGCTCGACGTGCTGAACAAGCTGGTCGACCAGGGCAACACCGTGGTGGTCATCGAGCACAACCTCGACGTCATCCGGTGCGCCGACCACCTGATCGACCTGGGGCCGGAAGGGGGGGCGGCCGGGGGACGCGTCGTGGCCTCGGGTTCGCCCGAGGATCTGGCCGCCAATCCCCGGTCGGTCACCGGACGCTACATCCGGTCCGCGTTGCTCGCGACGCCTGCGTCGCGCCCGGCGTGAGCGGGTTGACGACCTGCTCCCGGCCCGGGCCCGCACGGTCATTGGCGGGCCTGCCAGTCGGGCCCTGGCGCGCAGAGGGTGGCAGGGAATGGTGTGGTAGGATGGCCACACTTTGACGGCTGAGCTGTGTGTCTCGTTAGCCACATTTACACGGTTTAACGCGTCGCCAATCTATCCTGTGGCAATCAAGCAAAGCTATATGCGCCTTAGTGTTAGCAGATAATGACGCTACTGGCTGTTGTGTGGCTCACCGTTTGCGTATGGGTCCAGCAGGCTCCTGCCGATTGAGCACCTGAACCCGAGACCCAGCATGAGCACACAGCGGACCCTGCGACGCCCCATCACCTGCGCTGGTATTGGCCTCCATTCCGGGCGCAAGGTGACGCTGTCGCTGAAGCCCTCCGGCGCCGACAGCGGCATCCGCTTCCGCCGCTCGGACATCGGCGGGGCAGACGTCCCGGCCACGGCCGAGCACGTGGGGGGCATCAGCTACGCCACGGCACTCAGCCGCGACGCGGTCCGCGTCGATACCGTCGAACACCTGCTCGCGGCGCTCGTGAGCCTCGGCATCGACAACGTCGTGGTCGAGCTCAACTCGCCCGAAGTGCCCATCATGGACGGCAGCTCGGCGCCCTTCGTGTATCTCATCCAGGAAGCGGGCATCAAGGAACTGTCGGCGCCCAGGCGCTACCTGAAGGTGCTGCGCCCCCTCTCGCTGGTGATGGGCGACAAGCGGATTGCCCTCTACCCGTCCGAGCACTTCAAGGTCACGTACAGCATCGCCTTCGATCACCCGTTGCTGCGGCATCAGTCGCGCACCATGCGGATCACCGAGGCGGCCTTCATCGACGAGATCGCGCCCGCCAGGACGTTCGGCTTCCTGAAGGAAGTGGAGACCCTGCGCCAGCACGGCCTGGCGCTCGGCGGCTCGCTCGAGAACGCCATCGTCATCGGCGATACCGGCGTCCTGAACAACGGGCTGCGGTTCGACGACGAGTTCGTGCGGCACAAGATCCTCGACGTGATCGGGGACATGGCGCTCGTCGGGCATCCGATCGTGGGCCACCTGGTGGCCCATCGGGGCGGGCATGCCCTGCACACGGCCTTCGCCGCGCAGGTGCTGGCCGAACGTGATGCGTGGGCGCTCGTCGAAGACCCCTCCGCCGGCGTCGAAGAGACGGCCGCGGGCGTGGCCGCGACTGGTGCCGCCGCGCACCGAGGCTGAGCGCTTCCAGGCGACCCCCTCCGGCCTGCGTCCGGCGACCTTTCAGGCGCGCCGCTCGTGCAGTCAGCTGCGCCTGCGTGCCGCAGGTCCCGCGTCCAGCCGCGCCTACTGTTCCTGCTCCTGATCCGCCAGCTTGCGCATGTACGCATCCAGGCGGTCGTTCTCGTAGGTCACGGTGTTGAGGAACAGGCTCTCGAGCAGGTAGGCACGGCGTTCACCGTCGTCCATCTGATCGATCAGGTGATTGATCTCCCGCACCATGTCCTCGAACGTCCGCTCCAGCGCCCGACGGGCGGTGACCTCCTGGAACAGGGTCTCGAGCACGGCGAGCAGGTCGTTGTCGAGGGTGACCTCGGCGCCGGACGTGGTCTTGATGGTCCGCATGGCTACTCCCCGAAGCTCCTGATGGCGTCCTGCGTGTCCGGGTGCAGGTGGAGGAAGTTGTGGGCGCCCGTCATGGTGAGCATCGTCTCGACGCGCTTCTGCACGCCCGAGAGCCTGAGCGTGCCTCCCGCGGCGGTCGTCTGGCGATAGAGGTCCATCAGGCAGCCGATGGTGGCGCTGTCCACGTAGCTCACCGGCGTGAGGTCGAGGAGAATCTGCCGCTGGCCCTCGCCGAGCAGGGCCGTGACGGCGCCCGAGAAGTCGGCCAGCAGGGGATAGGTCAGGCGCGACTCGTGCACGCGCACGATGCTCACGCGTCCCGTTCGTTCGGTCGTCAGGTTCATCCTCGTTCTCCGATCTCTGGCGGGGCGTCCCGCTCCTGCTGCACGCGACGAACCTGCTTCGACAGCTCGGCCCGCCCGCGGTTGATGCGCGACTTCACCGTGCCTTCCGGCAGACCGAGCCGATCGGCGATTTCCTGGTAGGTCAGCTCCTGCAGATCACGCATCACGACCGCGCTGCGCAGGGCAGGGGTCAGGCGCGCCAGGGCCGTCCGCAGGAGTTCGACCCGGTCCTGTTGCTCGAGGCTCGCATGCGGACTGGCGGTGCGGGACCGCGGTTGCAGGTCGGAGGGATCGACGTCACGACGAATCGTCTCCCGTTCCTTCCGCACGCTGCGGTAGTGATCGATGCAGAGGTTCCGGCTCACGCTCACCAGCCAGGTCTGGAAGTTGGCGCGGCGGTCGAAGCTGCCGAGCGAGCGAAAGAGCTTCAGGAAGATGTCCTGCGCAAGGTCTTCCGCCTGCTCGCGGGTGCCCACGAACTTGTAGGCGATGTTGAACACCCGTCGCCAGTGCAGCCGGACGATCGACTCCCAGGCCGCCTGATCGCCACGGAGACAGCGTTCGATGATCTCGTCGATGGCCTGCGGCTGTGCGGAGGAAGCGTCAGCGGACATGCCTGATCCGGAGGGAGACGGCGGGAAACGGCGCATGATACCATGCCGATTCCGGTGCACCAACCGTTTCAGCCCTCAGACCGCGGACTCCTCTGCGAATCCGTCAGCATCGACGTCATCGCCCGTCAGGTCGGTACCCCCGTCTACGTGTACAGTGCCGGGGCGGTGCGCGCGGCCTTCGGCGCGCTGGACGCGGCGTTCGGGGCCTATCCGCACGCGATTCACTACGCGCTGAAGGCCAACTCGGCCCTTGCGCTCTGCCGGCTGGTGCGCAGCCTCGGCGGGCGGGCCGACGCCAATTCCGGCGGCGAGATTGCGGTGGCCTTGCGGGCCGGCTTCACGGCCGACGAGATCCTCTTCACCGGCGTTGGCAAGACCCGCGAGGAACTGGAACAGGCGATCGGCCTGAACGTCGCCGCCATCAACGCCGAGTCGCCCGGCGAACTCGATCGCATCGCGCAGATCGCCGGCGCCCTCGGGCGCACCGCGCGGGTGGCGCTGCGCGTCAACCCGGACATCGACTCCGGCAGCCATCCGCACATCTCCACCGGGCTCAAGACCAACAAGTTCGGCGTGCCCCTGCAGGACGCCCGCGCCATCTACCGTGACCGGCGCGACGCCAGGGGCCTGCGGTTCGTCGGCGTGCACGTCCACATCGGGTCCCAGATCACCACCCCCGAGCCCCTGGTGCGGGCCGCGGACGCCCTCGCCACGCTGGGACTCGAACTGCGGGACGACGGCGTGGCCCTCGAGCACCTGGACCTCGGCGGCGGTCTCGGCATCACCTACGACGGGGCTCCGGTGATCACGGCCTCGCAGTACGCCGCGGCCACCCTGCCGCACCTCCGGCGGGTCGGACTGCCCGTCGTGCTCGAGCCCGGGCGCTCCATCGTCGGCAATGCCGGCGCGCTGGTTTCCACGATCGTGGACACCAAGGCCTTCCCCGACGGCCGATCGTTCGCCGTCCTCGATGCCGGCATGACAGAGCTGATGCGACCGGCCCTCTACGGGTCGTTTCACCGGATCGTTCCCGTGTCGCCGCGGGTGGGGGACGCCCGTGCCTGGGACGTGGTGGGGCCGATCTGCGAGAGCAGCGATGTCTTCGGTCGCGAGCGCCTCCTGCCGCCGCTGGTCGTGGGCGACCTGCTGGCCGTCCTCGACGCGGGCGCCTACGGGAGCGTGATGGCCTCGAACTACAACCGGCGCCTCCTGCCGCCCGAGGTGCTCGTCGATGGCGACCAGTGGCAGGTGATCCGGCGCCGGCAGACGATGGACGATCTGCTGGCCCTCGAGTCCTGACGAACGCGGCCCGACATGCACGCCGGTCTCCTCGTGGCATTCGAAGGGCTCGATCAGAGCGGCAAGCAGACGCAGGCGGAGCTGCTCCGCGACCGCCTCGAGGCGCTCGGACGCCAGGTGGCGCTCCTCCAGTTCCCCGACTACACGACGCCGCTCGGCACGGAGATCGGCCTCGCGCTGCGGGGCGAGCGCAGCTACGCGGCTGACCTGCTGCAGCTGCTGTATGTGGCGAATCGGTACGAGTGGCGCGGGGAGATCGAGCGGCTTCGGGCTTCCGGGGCGGTCGTCGTCTGCGACCGGTACGTCGCCTCCAGCGTGGCCTACGGCGAGGCGCAGGGGCTCGATCCGTCGTGGCTGACCGACATCCAGCGACATCTGCCCGCGCCGGATCTGACCCTGCTGCTCGACATGGCGCCGGAGGTGTCGGCCGGGCGGAAGGCTACCGGGCGTGACCGGTTCGAGCAGGATCTCGCGCTGCTGGCGCGGGTGCGCACGAGCTACCAGCGACAGGTGGGGCCGGGCTGGGTGAGGTTGGACGCGAATCGGGACCGGGATGCCGTGGCGGCCGACGTCTGGCAGGCGCTGGCCAGCCGTCTCTGAACGGCCTCTGCTGGCGCGACGTGCGCCACCGGGGCGGACCGCTCAGCGCTTGCGCAGGTCCCGGATGAACGACGCGGCACGGACGGCCACGCGGTTCTTGCCGTACTTCTTGGCGTCCAGCAGGGCCTGGTCGGCCCGTTTCAGCAGGCTTTCCTTCGTGTCGCCGGCCGAGGCCTCGGCGATGCCGCAGCTGAGGGTCAGCTTCACGTCCCCATCCGGAAGACACTCGGACTTCGTCAGCTCGGCCAGCACCGTGCGCATGCGGCTTTCCGCCATGCGGAGGTTCATGCCTGCGGCGAGCACCACGAACTCGTCGCCGCCGAGGCGGGCCACCAGGTCGTCGGACCGCACGGCCGTCGTCAGGGCGTCGGCCACGGCGATGAGGGCCTTGTCCCCGATGGGATGCCCGAAGGTGTCGTTGATGGACTTGAAGTCGTCGAGGTCGACCATCACGATGACGAACTGCTTGCCCGACGTCTGCAGCCACTTCTGACAGACCCGGTCGAAGGTCCGGCGGTTCGCGACGCCCGTGAGGGGGTCGAGCGACGCCTCGTGCTGGGTCTCGACCAGTTGCAGCTCGAGCTCCTGCAGACGGGTCTCGAAGCCGGCCACCGTCGTCTGCCACGTCTGCTGCCGCTCCACCGCCATCTGCTTCAGCGCGGTGACCTCGGTGGCCAGGGCTTCCTTCAGTTTCCGGATGTCGCCGATGCGCGACATCGCGTCGAAACGCTGCGCCGTCTCACCGATGCTGTTCGAGAACGTCCGGTTGTACCCGCCGATGGTCGCCACGGCGTCCCGCACCATGACGAACAGGCCGTTGAGCTCCAGCGTCTTCGCCCGGCGGCGCTTCTCGGCGCGGGCGAGCGCGTCCACGCAGACCGCGAAGCAGGACTGGGTGATCGACTCGAGCGTCTGCACGTCGCGCACGTCGGCAAACGCGGCCCGGCAGCGCTCGACTTCCTGCACGAAGGCCCGTCCCTCGTCGCCGTCCTCCTCAGATGCGAGGGCCCGGGCGATGATCTCGAGGGCACGGTCGAGCACGTGCCTGAGGGCGGTGGGGAGTTCGGTGCCAGGGGAGTCCCTGAGGCCGAGTTCAGTGAGGATGTCGGACGGCATGCTTCCGACCCTTGTATCGGCTCCCCTGAGCACCGCTTTAAGCGCGTGCCCTCAGGTCGGTGTGTTCGGCCCCCGTCGTGGCACGAGGTTGTCCTGCGCAGTTCTTCCCAGCGTTGCGCGCGCGAGGGTCAGGAGGCGCACCTCCCTGGCGCCCGTCGCCAGGAGAACGGCCGCGCAGGCGCGCAGCGTGGCCCCCGTCGTGATGACGTCGTCGACGACCACGACGGTGCGACCTTCGAGCCAGCGGCGTCGCGTGCGTCGGCCGAGCCAGGGAGCCACGCCAAAGGCGCCGTCGACGTTACGGGCCCGTGCCCTGCGCCCCAGGGGCGCCTGCGGTGCGGTGGCCCGCCGGCGCCACAGGGCCTGGAGGACCGGAGGGCCGAGGTGCGTGGCCAGATCCACGGCCTGGTTGAAGCCCCGATGCAGCCGCCGCCACGCGTGCAGCGGCACCGGGACCACGACGTCCGCGTCCCGCAGCACCAGCTCGCCCGCGTGGCGCATGAGGCTCGACAGCGGCGGGGCGAGGCCCCGACGACGCTCGTACTTGAAGGCGTGGAGCAGCCGCCTGAGCGGGCCTTCGTAGGCGCCGCCGGTTCGGGCGAGCGAGATGTCGAGGGTGCCCTGGCACAGCGGACACCGGGGGGAGGCCGGGTC
>JABFRY010000255.1 GCA_013140955.1 Acidobacteriota bacterium | reverse complement strand
GTCTCGGGGGCCGCCATGTCGTCCACGGGCCCATCCACCGTGTAGCCGTCCACGTAGATCTTCAGGTAGTCCACGTCGCGCCAGTCGAGGCGGGTGGTGTAGCCCATGGGCAGCTGGATGCCGCTGAACGGCATGTAGCCCACGAAGTGGGTGGTGTACCCCACCTCGCCCAGGTCGCCGTGCGGACCCGACCAGCGCACCCAGGCCGGCAGGTCGTTGGCGCCCGTGGCCAGCGTGAGCACGTCGCCCGACGCCACCCGCAGGTCCACCAGCGTGAGGTCGTCCTCGCGCCGCACGTTGTCGGCCGTCGTGCCGGCGTCGAGCCCGGCCCGCACGGCCGCCACCGGGTTGCTGAGCATCCACATGCGCCGCTCGCGCGGTCCGTCGGCGCCCAGGCCCACCGTGGGCCCCACGCGGACCGTCGCGCCGTCGGGGGCGACGTCGTAGGCGATGTCGCCGTCGAGCACCTGGTTGACGGGCGCGAAGTTGTGACCGCCGTAGATGGCGAAAGGGAACAGGAAGTTGCGGCGCTCGAGGAGCCGCCACCGCCGGTTCTCGAAGTCGTACACGCGGCGCAGGTCGTTGGCCGCCTGCAGCTTCATCGGCGCGTCGGGCGAGCCGGTGATGTTGCCGCCGCCGTACTGGTAGGCGTACTGGCCGTAGCCCTGGAGCGTCAGCGTGCGGAGCGCCTGGATGCGGTCCACGCCCCCGAGCGCGGTGGCCGCGGCCTCCACCACGGCACGCCCCGTGGGGAGTGGCGCGCCCTCGCCGGCGGCCTGGTCGCCCGTCCCCTGCGTACAGGCGCCGGCGCCGGCAAGGACGAGGGCCATCGTGGCTGACAGGGCAGACAGGCGTCGTGTCATCAAGCAGTGCCTCCGGGTGTGTGGTGCGGCGCGGACCCGCGGCATTCTGGATCTGGACCTGTGCTTCGGTCTACCATCCGCACCGTGGAGGAGCCTGCCCGTGCGTGAGCGGTCCACCCGCCTGGCGGCGTGCGTACTCCCGGGCCTGGTGGCGGCCGCGTGGCTGCTGTCGCCGGTCCCCGCGTGTGCCCAGGCGCCCACGGCCCCCCTGCTGGCGGATGCCGCCGGCGCCTTCGTCGCCGACTTCGTGGCGCGGTTCTCCAACGTGGTGGCCGAGGAGCAGCAGGAGCAGCGCATCCCGGTGGAGCGCCGGACCCGGCGCCTGCGGTCGGATTTGCTGCTCGTGCAGGTGGGCGACGGTGGGGAGTTCGCGGCGTTCCGCGACGTGTTCGAGGTGGACGGCGAGCCGGTGCGCGAACGCGACGAGCGTCTCATGCGGCTGTTCGTGAACCCGGCGGCCGATGCCGCGCGCCGCGCGCAGGACATGGCCGACGAGGGCACGCGCCACAACTTCCCGGGCATGGGGACGCTCAGCAACCCGCTGCTGGCCCTCGCGCTGATGCAGGACCGCTACCGCGAGCGCTTCCGCCTGAGCCTCGGGCGCCTCGACACCAAGGTGGGGCCGAACGCCCGCGTGCTGAGCTACGCGGAGTTCGTCCGCCCCACGCTCCTGCGAGGCAACGGCAACCGCGACATGCCGGCTCGTGTGGTGGCCTGGGTCGATGAGACGACCGGCGCGGTGCTGCGCACCTCGCTCGAGGTGGGCGGGTTCGGCAGCCTGTCGGGGACGGGCTCGCGCGTCGAGACCACCTTTGCGTTCGACGAGCAGTTCGGGCTCAACGTGCCCACCGAGATGCAGGAGTCCCATCGGTCCGGTGCCTACGAGGTGACCGGCGCCTCCACCTACGGTCGCTTTCGCCGCTTCACGGTGACGACCGACGAAACCCTCAAGTAGATCCCGACCAGATGTCCACACCCCCCGAGGCGGCGGGCGCCGCCGACACCTACACGCCTGCCGAGGCTCAGTTCAACGCGCGCCGCACGGCGGTGGGGCTGCTCCTCGGCCCGGCGCTCTTCGTGCTGCTGCTCCTGCTGCCGCTCCCGGTGGAGCCGGCGGCCCACCGGATGGCCGCGGTGATGGGGCTGGTGGTGGTGTTCTGGGTGACCGAAGCGCTGCCGCTGGCCGTCACCGCGCTCGTGGGGCCCGTGCTGGCGGTCATCCTGGGCGTGGCGCCCGTCCGCGAGGCGCTGGCTTCGTTTGCCGACCCGGTGGTCTTCGTCTTCATCGGCGGCTTCATCATCGCCGAGGCGATGTTCGTGCACGGCGTGGACCGGCGCATCGCCTACACGGCCCTGGCGTCGAAGTTCGTGGGCGCGGGCGCCGGCCGCATCCTGGTGGTGTTCGGCGGCGTATCGATGGTGCTGTCCATGTGGATGAGCAACACGGCCACCACCGCCATGATGTTTCCCATCTGCCTGTCCATCGTGGCGCACCTCACGCGGACCGGGGCCAACGGGGGGCCGCAGTTCGCGCTCGTGATGATGCTCATCACGTCGTTCGGCGCCTCGATCGGCGGCATGGCCACGCCCGTGGGCACACCGCCCAACCTGATCGGCATCGGCATGCTGGAGCGCATCACGGGCACCGACATCACGTTCTTCCAGTGGATGCTGATCGGCCTGCCCGCCGCCGTCGTGATGTTCGCCTACCTGGCCGTGTTCTTCTACCTGACGGGCGCGCGCGGGGTGGAGCTGGGGCGGGGCAGCATGGCGGCCGTCCGCGAGGAACTGGCGAAGCTGGGACCGATGACGCGCGGGCAGCGCAACGTGTTCCTGGCCTTCGGCATCACGGTGACGCTGTGGGTACTGCCCGGCTTCATGGCGCTGGCGGGCCTCGACGGCACACCGGCGGCGCAGGCGTACGCGCGCGCGTTCCCGGAGAGCGTCGCGGCCATGACGGGCGCCCTGCTCCTCTTCGTGCTGCCGATCGACTGGGGCGCCAGGCGCTTCACCCTCACCTGGGAACAGGCGGTGCGCATCGACTGGGGCATCGTGATGCTCTACGGCGGCGGGCTGGCGATGGGGCAGCTGGTGTTCACCACGGGCCTGGCCGAGGCGATGGGGCAGGGCATCACGTCGTGGCTGCCGTCACAGACCTCGGTGGCGCTCACGATTCTGTTCACCGCGTCGGCCATCGTGCTGTCGGAGGCCACGTCGAACACCGCGGCGGCCAACATGATCGTGCCCATCGCCATCGCCGTGGCGCAAGCCGCCGGGGTCCGGCCCATCGAGCCGGCGCTCGGCGCCACGCTCGGCGCGAGCATGGGCTTCATGATGCCGGTGTCCACGCCGCCCAATGCCATCGTCTACAGCTCGGGCTTCGTGCCCATCACGTCGATGATGCGCTACGGCGTGAGCCTGGACGTGGTGGGCTTCGTGGTGATCGTGGTGACGGTGCTGCTGCTCGGCCCGATTCTGTTCTGAGGCGCTCCTCTGAAGCGCTGTTCTGACGCCGAGTCAGCGCGCGGCGCCGGGTTCGGTCGAGGCGTCGGGCTCCACGTCCTTCACGATGAAGAGGACCTCGCCCGGCTTCACCAGGCCCAGCTCGTCGCGCGCCAGCGCCTCGATCGTCGCCGGGTCGTCGCGCAGACGTTGCGCCTCGAGCTGCAGCAGCGCGTTCTCCTGACGGAGGCGGTGCAGCCGGTCCTGCAGCTGGTCGTACTCCCGCTGCGCTTCGAAGGTGGCGAGCAGGCCCTTCTCGCCGACGAGCGTATTGATGACGATGAGGATCGCCACGAACAGCACCGCATAGATCCACGTGCCCCGCGGACGGGGTTTGGACGGCGGGGTGGCCGCCTCCTGGACGACGGGATCGACGGGCTGGTCGGGCATCAATGAGACCGATCATGGGAGAATAGCGCGATTTCGAGCGGAGTACAACTCTTTTCGGGGCATTGCCCCCGCCCGTTCGCCGCATCGCCGGTGGTATTCCGATGACCGACAGACCCTCCCCCGAGCGGCCCGAGTCGCCCTCAGCGTCCGTGGCACCGCTGTCGCACGTGTCTCTCCC
>JABFRY010000355.1 GCA_013140955.1 Acidobacteriota bacterium | reverse complement strand
ACACCCCGCCACCCGGGAACGTGTCCCGCCGGCTCACCAGATGGGAGCGTTCCACGCTGCCCAGCAGCGTCAGGCGCGTGGTGGGCGCCCAGGCGACGCCGCCCGCGACGCTGAAGCCGGCATCACCCAGTGTGGGCCCTCCGGCCGCGTGCACCGATACGCCCTGCGCCAGTGCAGGGGCGGACGAGACCAGCGACAGCGCGAGCAGCAGTCCGAGCACGCCACGCATCTGCACCTCCTCCGACATTCTGCGGACTGGGCCAACGTGGCACCACCGCGCTTCCGTGGCTGGCGCCGGCCGTCACCGGCCGTCTCGGCCCCCATCACGCGTCCTGCGTGGGACCGAGAATCATCTACGATGCGGACAGTGCCTGATCGTCTGGGGTCTGCGGGCCTCTGTCGGGGGGCGTCATGGGGGCAGCGCCTGGAGTCATCACCACTTTCAGGCAGGCATCGTCCTTCTCACGGAACGTCCGGTACATGCCCGGCGCGTCCTCGAGCGCGATCCGGTGCGTGATGATGAACGAGGGGTCGATCTCGCCCCGCTCGATGCGCTCGAGCAGTTTGGGCATGTAGGCCTGCATGTGTGTCTGGCCCATGCGCAGCGTGAGCCCCTTGGCGAACGCGGTGCCCAGGGGAAACTTGTCGAGCCACCCGCCATAGACGCCAGGAATCGACACCGTACCTCCCTTTCGGCATGCGCTGATGGCCTGCCGCAGGGCATGAGGCCGATCCGTCGCCAGGTACATCTTCATCTTCGCGCGGTCGTACCAGGCGTCCAGGGTCGTACCGTGCGCTTCCAGGCCCACGGCATCGATGCAGGCGTCAGGCCCCTGACCACCGGTCAGGTCGCGGAGCGCCTCCAGCACGTCCAGCTCCATGTAGTTCAGTGTGTCCGCGCCACTCTCCGCAGCCCGCGCGAGGCGGTCGGGAATCCGCTCGATGGCGACGACCCGCTCGGCGCCCAGCATGAAGGCGCTGCGGATGGCAAACTGCCCTACAGGGCCGCAGCCCCACACCGCGACCGTGTCGCCGGGCTGTATGCCGCAGTTCTCGGCTGCCATGTAGCCGGTCGGAAAGATGTCCGAGAGGAAGAGCACCTGTTCGTCACTGAGCCCCTCGGGCACTTTCAGCGGACCGACGTCGGCGAACGGCACCCGGACGTATTCCGCCTGGCCGCCGGGATACCCGCCGTAGAGATGGGAGTAGCCGAACAGAGCTGCCCCGGAGTATCCGTAGAGCGCCTCCGCCATCCAGGCATTCGGGTTCGAGTTGTCGCACAGGGACCAGAGCTGCCGCGCGCAGAAGGCGCAGCGTCCACACGAGATCGTGAACGGCACGACCACGCGGTCGCCCACGGCCAGGCCCGTGGTCTCCTTTCCCACCTCGACGACCTCGCCCATGAACTCGTGGCCCAGCACGTCGCCCTTGTGCATGGTGGGAATGGAGCCGTTGTAGATGTGCAGATCGGATCCGCAAATCGCGGTGGTCGTCACCTTGATGATGGCGTCCCGCGGATTGAGAATGGCGGGATCCGGTACGGTTTCGACCCGAATGGTCTCCTTGCCTTCCCAGCAGACGGCTCGCATGGGGCACTCCTCAGGTGCCGGGGGTCGCCCGGGCAATCTCGCCGGCTTCGAGCAGCTGCTTGAAGCGGCGCAGGTCCTCGCGAATGGTCTGCGACGGCTCTCGACCGAACAGGGTCGCAATCCACGCACCGGTCCGTCCCGCCGGCGGGGAGTACTGGAGATGGACACGCACCTGCGTGCTCCTCCCCTGACGGACGTCGCTGAAGGTGACCGACCCGGCACTGACCACATCGGAGCCCGGCAGCGACTGCCAGGCCAGGAGCTGGTCCTCGCGCTCGTTGACGATCTCCGCGTCCCATTCGATCGGCACGTCGCCAGGCCCCTTCGCGACCCAGTGCGATTTCCCGTCTCCGGTCTCGGTGACACGTTCCAGATGGAACATGAAGCGGGGCAGCTGATCCAGCTGTCGCCAGAAGCGATACACCTCGCCGATGGGTTTCTCGAGCCGGATGGATTCCCGCACGTGCACGCCCCGCGAGCCGCCCAGTGCCGCCTTCGTGCTGTCGGCCCGCAGGCCGCGGCTCACGATGTCCGGCCATCGCCCACTGACACCCCTGTACAGGAAGGGCGCCGCGGAGGCGGCCAGACAGGCCCCGCTGGTGGCCCGTCGGGACAAGCCGGCCGCCAGGAGTGCGATGCCGGTCCCGAGGGCCATCCAGTCCTCGGTACGCGTCACGGTCGAGCGGGAAGACGTCGATGTCATGGCCACGGGGGCTACCTCGGTGTCGGATGAACGCGGTGGACGAGGACGCGCGACGCCCGCACAGGCAGGCCGCCGCGCGCCCTCTATCACCGGGCGCGTCAGCTCCTGTTGGCAGGTGCGGCAGCGGCCGGTGTCGCCGGGCACGTACCGTCAGCTGCGCTGATGGCCGTTGCCTCGATCTCGGCAAGATCCTCGACGTTGTTGGCCTCCGCGTCACTGCGGTCGACCGTGCCGGTCACACGCACGCGCTTGCCCACAAAGGTCTGCAGGCGCTCGTCGTCGATGTTGACCACTTCGTACATCCGCCCTGTCACCGCCGCACCGGTGGCGGGTCGGTCGGAGGCCGCGCCCGGCCTGTCAGAGGCGGCACCCTGGGCCGGCGCCATACGGGCGTCGGCGAGGATGTAGTCCTCGAGAATGCCCGCACGCTCGGCCACGTTGGGCGCACGTCCGGGAATGTCGCGCTCGCGGTACAGGCACCCCTCGAACGTGGACATGCGCTCGTTGGCGTCTGCTCCCTGCGCCTGGGGCGTGCCCTGTGGGCGCGGCGCGGCCGGGGTGGTCTGCGACTGAGCCGTCGGTTGTGCAATCAGCGCCGCTGCGAACAGGGCAGCGGCTGGGTAGGTATACCTGGTCTTCATCACGACACTCCTCACCTCTGGGGGTACTTCGAAGTGGAGCAATCGACATGCCGCCGACGCCACTCCGCCGACCCGTTTACTGTCCGATGCTCCTGAAGATCACACCGGCGTAGACGCGCCAGTGGTCGGGCGCGAAGTCGTCACCGTTGAAGTAGCGCGCGTCCAGCCGGACGCCCCATCGCTCGTTCATGGCAGCCTTGATGCCACCGCCGACGTTGAACGACAGCGCGGTGGACGAATCGTCCTCCACGTCGTCGAAGCGCTCGGCGAGGTCGGTGTTTCCGATCAGCGCACCCAGGCCGACCGCACCATAAGGCGTGAAGTTCTCGGAGCTGTCGAGGAAGTGGTAGAGGATGTTGGCGCTCAGCGAATAGATGTCGGTCTCGAACGAGTCGAGCACGCCAACTTCGGCACCCGGGGCGGCGAAGAACTCGCCCTCGACGCTCAGCCGCTCCGTCATGGCATAGCCCGCAGCAATCCCGAACTGGCCGGGCGTGCTCTCCAGGTTTCCGCCGAACGCGATCCCCACGAACGGGGTCACGCTGAACGTGCCAGGGCTCGGGGGAAGGGCGTCAGGGGCGGTCTGGGTCGGTTGTACTCCTGGCTGCTGTTGCGGCGACGGCGCGTTGGCCTGCTGTGCGCTCGACGGCTGGGCGAGGGCGAGCACGAGTGCAAGCCCGAGGACAGCGGAACCAGCGGTGCGGTATGCGGTGCGGTATACGGTGCAATGAGTCATACGTCTGCTCCTTGTGTGTCGAAAGTCAACCGTCGCCGCTCGTGAACGCGAGCCTGATGTCCTCGCAAACGGCACTGTGCGAGGCGGCGACGGGGCGGCGATTACATGCCCGCTGCAATCCCTACATTTCTCCGGCGCTGAACCACGCCGCCTGGCCGAGTCAGCGCGACCCGTCAGGAGTGCTCGCCGAGGGCTCGGATTCGTCCTCGCTCACCGACCGCACGGCCTGTGGCGAGGAGCGCGGTGGCGACACCGCGACGGCACGTCCCTCATCGAGGGGATGGCTGGACTGCATCCTGCGCAACTGTTCGCCGTCGGTGAGATCCAGACCGAGCGGCGTCAACGACACCCACCCCTGCTCGACCGCCCATCGGTCGGTCCCCTCCTCCGCGCTCTCCAGCGCATGGGTGGAGAACCAGAACAGCGTGCGTCCCATGGGGTCGCTGGTGGGGACGATGCGGCCGTCGTAGGTGCGCACGGATACCCGCGTCCACACCAGCCCTCGCGGCTCGCGAGGCACGTTCACGTTGACCAGACGCGGCCCGTCCTCGTGAAGCAGTGCCTCGAGCACCTGTCGAAGCCAGGGTTTGTAGGGTTCGAAGTCGGGCTCGGCGCTGGCGGGCGCGCTGAAGGCGATGGCGCGAAGTCCCAGCAGCGTTGCCTGCTTGGCGGCCGCCACCGTACCCGAGTGCCAGATCGAGTTACCGAGATTGAAGCCGATGTTCAACCCCGAGAGGACGATGTCCACCTTCTCCCAGTGATACGCGCCGATGGCCACCGAGTCGGCCGGTGTCCCATTGACGCGGTAGGCGGTCAGCCCTCCGATGTTCGTGGGACGGTACGACAGCGGCCGCGTGGCCGTGATGGAGTGGCCGCTCGACGAACGCTCCACGTCGGGCGCCACGACGCGCACCGACCCGAACTCGCTGGCCACCTCCGCCAGGGCCGCCAGGCCCGGACTGTAGACGCCGTCGTCGTTGGATACGAGGATGCGCACGCCCCCCTCAGTGCAAACCACCGGCCACGCAGGCCACCCCATCCGCGGATTCGGCGTCGCGCGGGTGGAGCGGATCTTGAAACGGCAGACGTGGGACAGGCATCTACGTGAAAGTCACACTCATCCACAACGATTCATCGGGACGGGCCATCTCGCTCGAGCAGATCGGCGAGACGCTGACGCGTCATGGCCATGAGCTGGCGCACGTCCTCGGCGAAGACGCAGACGTCGCGCAGCATCTGGCCGATGAGCACCCGGAGGTCGTGCTCGCGGCCGGGGGGGACGGCACGGTGGCTGCCGCCGCGAGGGCGCTCGCCGGCCAGGCGGTGCCGCTCGCCATCCTCCCCCTCGGCACGGCCAACAACATCGCGCGCAGTCTCGGCCGAGGAACCTCGCTCGACGAGGTCGTTGCCAGCTGGGCGCATGCGCGTCAGGTGGACATGGGTGTCGCGGAGGGGCCGTGGGGACGCCGTCGCTTCATCGAGTCGGTGGGGATGGGACTGGTGCCGGCCGGCATCGCCGCCATGGACCGGTGGCCCGCACAACACGACCTGGTGGCCCATGCGCAGGTCGAGCAGGCGGTGCGGGCGTTTCGGGACAGCCTGCCGCACCTCGAGGCGCGCCCCTGTCGCCTGGCGTTGGACGGTGTGCCGGACGACGGGCAGTACCTGCTGGTCGAGGTGATGATCATCCGTTCCATCGGTCCCAACCTCGTGCTCGCGCACGACGCGGACCCGTCGGACGGACTGTTCAGCGTGGTCGTTGCGGGCGAACAGGATAGAGACGCCCTGATGCGGTACTTCGACCGCCGGCTCGCCGCGAACGAGGCGGGGACGGATGGCGAAGACGAGGAAGCCACCCTGCGACTTCCCGTCCGCACCGCGCGTCAGGTGACGCTGCAGAGCGAGGGACCACTGCACGTGGACGACCGGCTGTTCGACGTACCCGGCGGACAACCCGTGTCGTTGTTGATCGAGCCCGGCGCGCTGCGCGTGCTGGGCGCGGGTGCGCCGCCGGAGGCCGGCAAGGACTGACCGTGCCCGTCAGCCTGGCACACGGACTGCTGAGGGCGACACAGGAGGCAGGCCATGAGCAGACAGCAGACCCGGCCGGGCGCGGAGCGACCGGCATCGACCACCGAACGCGAGCAGCCGGCACCACCGTTCCCGCCCCAGCATCAGGATCGCCCAGGGCTCGAGTCTGAGATCACGCCGGCCCCGCGGTTCGAGGCGCCCCACTACGCCGGCTCGGGCAAGCTGCGGGGCATGGCCGCCCTCATCACGGGGGGCGACTCGGGCATCGGCCGCGCCACGGCCGTGCTGTTCGCGCGCGAAGGCGCGAACGTCACCATCGCGTTCCTGCCCGAGGAACAGGAAGACGCCGAGCGCACTGCGGCCTGCGTCCGCGAGGAGGGGCAGGCGTGCGAACTGCAGGCGGGCGACGTGCGGGATCGGGCGTTCTGCGAGGCGCTCGTGCAGACCACCATCGACCGTTTCGGTCGGCTCGACATCCTGGTCAACAACGCCGCCTATCAGGCACACCAGGCCGCCATCACCGACATCGACGATGCGCAGCTGGAGCGGACGTTCCGCACGAACATCTTTGCGTATTTCTACCTGGCGCGCGCCGCCGTGCCTCGCATGGCGCCAGGCAGTGCCATCGTGAACGTCGGCAGCGTGACGGGTCTCAACGGCAGTGCGCACCTGCTCGACTACTCGGCGACGAAGGGCGCCATCCACGCGTTCACGAAGTCGCTGGCGCACAACCTGGTGGGGAAGGGGATTCGCGTGAATGCCATCGCGCCAGGTCCGGTATGGACACCCCTCAACGTGGCCGACCGCCCCGCCGACGACGTCGCCGCATTCGGATCGGGCGTGCCCATGCAGCGTCCGGCCCAGCCCGAGGAGATCGCGCCTTCGGTGGTCTTCCTCGCGTCGCGGGTGGATTCCAGCTACATCACGGGCGAGGTCCTGAGCCTGCTTGGCGGGGAGACGACGGCAGGGTGAGGGACACGCAGGTGCGGGCTGCCCACGGGTCCCTGGTGCGGGCCGCCCGCGCCAGCCCTCGGACCCTCAGTTCATCAGGGCAATGGCGCTGTTCAGTGCCGTCGCGAACGACACCCAAGCCAGGTACGGGACCATGAGCCACGCCGCCGGACGATCGAGGCGCCAGAAGGCGGCCGTCGTGATGACGATGGCGATCCAGAGGACCACGATCTCGATCAGCGCCGCGACGATGGCCTGCGCCCCGAAGAAGAGGAACGACCATGCGAAGTTGAGCGCCAGCTGCATGAAGAACACCCGCAGCGCCGGCGCCCCACGGCCCGTGCGCCACACGCGCCATGCGGCGATCCCCATGAGCGTGTAGAGCGTGGTCCAGACCGGGGCGAACACCCAGCGCGGGGGGTTCCAGTCCGGTTTCGCGAGCTGGTCGTACCACACCGTATCGGTGCTGGTACCCAGCGCGGCGACGATGCCGACGAGCTGGCACACGCCGATGAACGCCACGAGCCAGAGCCACGGCCGGCCGGCTGCAGCCCCGTCGCGAGCGCGGGCCGCCGGAGGGAGGCATCCGGACCCACCTCGCGCATCGCCCTGGCCAGCGCCAGCGTCACGGCGAAGATCACCGGTCCGAGCACCAGCCCCAGCACGCCGAACACCTGAAGGCCTCCGACCACCCCGAAGAGCACCACCAGCTCGGGCATGCGTGTGCGAGTGCCCACGAGGATCGGGCGGAGCACGTTGTCTGCGAGGCCGATCAGGACCGCTCCCCACACGGCCAGCGCAATGGCCTGCCACCAGGAGCCGGAGAACGCCAGGTACACGGCCGCCGGGCCCCAGACGATCGAGGAACCCACGAGCGGCACGACGGAGGCCACGATCATCACCACACCCCAGAGAAAGGGAGACGGCAGGCCCAGGACCAGGAACGCCAGCCCTCCGAGTGCCCCCTGGACGACCGCGAGGAGCAGCGTCCCGTACACGCTGGCCTCCACGACGTCGCGAGTCCGCCGGAAGAGGGCGCGCAACCGACGGTTCTCGATGGGGAGGTACTCGTACAGGCGGCGTGCGATCTGCCGCGCATCCTTGAACAGGAAGAACATGGTCAACACGATGAGCCCCATGCGGACGGCGCCCGTGATCGCGCCGCCGAGCACCCAGAGCGACTGCGTGGCCAGGGTGCCAGTCCACGCCTCGAGCGAGCCGCGCAGCGCCCCCGACTCGCGATACCGATCGAGGTCCACGACACGCTCGACCGCCCGCACGACAGGACCGGTGACGGGGTGCGACGGGTCGAGCAGGGCACCGAGCGACAGGGGCATCTCCACGGCCATGGCGCTCAGTTCGTCCACCACCGCGGTCACCACCAGCACCGTGGGCACGAGCACCACCACCACCACCAGGACCGTGGACATCATCGCAGCCCAGGCCCCAGCACCCACGCGCCGCTCAATCCGCACGTGCACGGGCTGGAAGAGCACCACCAGGACCACTGCCCAGGCGAGCACGCTGAGCAGTGGTCGGAGCACCAGCCACGACAGGTACACCGCGACGATCAGCGCAGCGGCGACCGCAAACGGCTGCAGGCGCGTGGACGTCATCGCGTCAGCCATGACGTCTCACGTCCCTGCCGAACGGCCGTTGGCGGTCAGCCACGCGGCTCCCCTGTGGCGAGCGCGGATCAGTCTCCGCCCATGGAGTCCTGAATCTCCCGCGCGCGCTGCAGGTGCTGCCGCAAGGTCGGCAGGGTTTCGGATGCCCACTGCTGCACCTGCGGGTTCCCGCTCCCGTTGATCTTGTCCTCGACGGTACTCACCACGTCTTCGTGGCCGCTCACCATCATGTCGATGTAGGCGCGATCGAACTCCGCGCCGGTCAGATCGATCAGCTCTTCCCTCGCCTCCGAGATCTGTTCCTGCTCGGGTGCGACGGACAGCTGGAGCTGGCTCGTCACGGCGTCCAGACGCTCGTTGGCCTCGCGATGGTCGTTGATCAGCATTTCGGCGTAGGCCTTCACGTCGGCACTCGCTGCGCGCTCGGCAGCGAGCTGGCTGACCTCGATCTCTTTGTTGCTCGCCGTGACGACCTCCTCCACGAAACCGCGATCCGGCGCGGGTGTGGTTTCCGTCAACGGTGCCTCTTCGTAGGGTTCCGGCGTTTCGGTGCACGCGCCGGACAACGCCAGCACGGCCATCATTGCGAACGTTCCGTTCAGCTTGCCCATGGCCTCAACCTCCTGCGCGGGTCATAGCAAGGAGCGATCCCCGTCCCCTGCCACCCTCGCGCTCCTCTCACCGTG
This sequence comes from Acidobacteriota bacterium, assembly GCA_013140955.1. Lineage (GTDB taxonomy): Bacteria > Acidobacteriota > Vicinamibacteria > Vicinamibacterales > UBA2999 > JABFRY01. The sequence goes on along the minus strand of JABFRY010000355.1, from coordinate 3,637 downwards.
TGAACCGCAGAGTGTCCATGTAAGGACCGGCAGAGCCCCGGCCAGAATTACAGCCCCGCCGTAGCGCATCCGAGCACGCAGCGTCGGCCTGGGGTCGCCTCGTGCGTCGGCATGCGCGGCAGCATCGTCGAGCAGCACCGTGCCCAGCAGGCAGCGCCGTGCTCCCAGGCAGCGCCGTGCTCAACAGGCAGCGCCGTGTTCAGTCGGGATCGCCGGACTGCGTGCCTCGGCCGGGGGGATCCGAGGCATTCGCTGGCCTCGACCGTCGTGGTGGAGTGTCCGGCGCGACGTGCTCCGAGGGCACCGCTTCCCCCTCGGCCGGCGACTCCGGCTCGCCCCTGTCGCAGGCGGCGCGGGCGCGTAACGTCTCCTCATCGTCGGTCCGACTCGCCCCGTCTTCGCACGACTCGTGATCCTGCTGGGTGTCCGGCAGGTTCGCTTCCCGGTACGGCGCATCGGGCTTGAGCCCGATCTCGAGCTTGTCCTTGATCGACATTGGAGCCTCCTCGAGAGACACCAGCAAGGACTGCTCCACTCACGGCGTACGCACGCGACCTCGCGGCCTCAGGGCCCGCAGCCAGCCGAACGGGAGGAAGCGGGGCTGTGTGCCGAGCCGCGATTCGAACAGACTGTCCCGGCGGAGTGCGCGTTCCTCCTGCCGGATCCGCCACCACAGCAGCGCCGCGTTGGCCACAGACCAGATCAGCGCCGTCCGCCACGCGCCGTGCAGCAAGGGCACGGCTGCGATCTCGAGGGTCACGCCGAGGTAATTCGGATGACTCAGGTAGCGATAGATGCCGCTCGTGACCACCGGCTCCCCTGGCAGGGTGTAGATGCGAACGGACCAGCGTGGCCCGAGCGCACGCCGCGCCGCCAGGCGCAGCGCCTGCCCGAGGCTCACGACGGCGAGTGCGGCCAGGGCGAGCGGGAGATGGAACGGGGCCTCGAGCACCAGCACTTCCAGGAGCATGGCGACGAACCAGCTCACGTGGAGCAACTGCATGACCACGAAGTGTCCCGGCGCGGACTCGCGCCCGCCGCGCCGTCGGATGTCCACCTCGTGCGCCCGGCTCTCGCGAAGCTCGAAGAGTCGCTGCCCGGCCAGCGCCACGAGGCACACGACGAACGCTACGGTCGTGGCCACCGCAGGAGCACCAGCTCGGCGCAAAAGCCCGGTCCCATCGCCAGCAGCAGGCCGTGACGTGGGGCGACCGTCGCGTCCTGCAGCACCTCGTCGAGAATCACCAGCACGGAGGCGGACGAGAGGTTGCCGATACGCTGGAGGCACGCGCGGCTGCGGTCGAGGGCGTGCGCATCGAGCCCCAGGCCGCGCTGCATGCCGTCGATGACGGCGGGGCCGCCGGGGTGCGCGATCCAGACGTCTATATCGGGCACCGTCAGCTGACGCGTGGCCAGGAACGCGCGGATGGCCTCCGCGAGGTCGCATTCCGCCAAGGCCGGCACGGCACTGCTCAGGACGATCCGGAACCCGCTATCGACGATGTCCCAGCCCATCACCCGTTCGGTGTCTGGAAAGAAGCACGCCTCTGTCGCGACGACCTCCGCGTCCCCGCCACCCGCCAGCGGATGTGCGTCGCCCACCAGCAGGACGGCGGCCGCGCCATCCCCGAACAGCCCGCTGGCGATGATGTTGGACACCGACGGGTCGTCGTACTGGAGTGTCAAGGAGCAGAGTTCCACACTCAACAGGATGGCCGCCTCGTCGGGAAAGGCCCGCAGGTAGTCGGCCACACGTGCGACGCCAGCGGCGCCCGCCACGCAGCCCAGACCGAAGAGCGGCAGCCGCTTGGTGGCGGGCGAGAAGGACAGGCGATTCATGAGCCTGGCCTCGAGCGACGGCACGGCCAACCCGGTCACGGTGGTCGTGGCGAACAGCCCGATGCGGTCAGGCTCCACCGTCGCGCGGGCCAGGAGCTGTCGCACCGCCGTCTCGCCAAGCTCCAGCGCGACCTGAATCCAGGCGTCGTTGCGCCGGCCGAAACCCGGCCGTTCCATGTACTCCGCAATCGGGAGCGCAAGGTAGCGGCCGTGCACCGATACCGCATCGGAGAAACGCCGCACGGCCTGGCGGTGCCCGCCCGGACCGGCCGTCAGCTCGAGCAGCGCCTCGGCAATCTCGGTCTGCGAGTAGTAATGGGGAGGAAAAGCGGTGCTGGTCGCCGCGATGTGTGGCATGGGGCTCTGCGGCTCGCAAGGATCGCGCCTTCGGGGGGAACTCCGCTGGCGACCACTGCGGCCCTGGCCCTGCGCAACCTGTCGGATGTCATCCGTGGGCTGAAGGTCGTGAGACCTCAGCGCAGGGTGTGCGGTTGCGCTCGAGACGGGGTCTCACGGCGGCATGACCTGCCGCTGTGCCGAGGATGAAGGTGTCGGCCCGGTGTGAGGCGCCGTCCCGGCGAGCGTCGGACGCGCGAGTGGTCGCCGCGGACATGCTCGTCTTCGATAACGTCCTCCTCGAACCCGCCACGACGGCTGCCGTCATGGAAGCCGCGCGCGGCCGCTCACCGGCCCACTATCCGCCCCCCTTCACGCGGTGTCAACCTGGTGCGTGACGAACGCCGCGACAGACCACCTTTACGGGCGGTGCTCGATCGCGTCGATGAGGGCCTTCATCTCGTCGATCTCGCGCCGCTGCGCCGCGATGATGCGGTTAGCGAGATCGCGCACGCGCGGGTCCGTGATGCCGGCACGCTCGCTGGTGAGGAGCGCGATCGAGTGGTGCGGGATCATGCCCTTCATGTACGACACGTCGTCCACCGTCGCCTGGCTGCGGACGAGCCAGAGTGCCGCGACGAACGCCAGGAGGCTCCCCGCCGCGATGCCCAGGTTCATTCGGCGGCTCGGATACATGCCGCGCATGAAGCCCAACATGATAAGGGCCATCGTCGCACCCATCACCAGCGCCATGCAGGCGCGCGTCTCGCTGAAGAAGACGTGCCCGAGCTGGTAGGTGGTCGCCACCATCGCGCCGAATCGCCAGTAGCTCGACATGCGTCTCTCCCCGGAACGCGTCCGCATCTGTGCTGCTCGCGTGGGAGCAACCCTTCCCTGCACTTGTCATAGCAATGCGCCTGCCGGTACTGCGCTTGCAACTCCGCGCGAGGTCCGCGGACGGAGGGTCAACACGGAGGCTCCGATGGTGCAGCGTGCATGGATCCTGGTGGTGCTGCTGCTCGTGCCGGCATGGGCGGGTGCGCAGCGCGTGACCGGCACCGGTCCCGAGGGGGAATGGCTGGGGAGGCTCGATGCCGGACCCGCGACGCTGCGCCTGGTCGTGCGCATTGAGCAGACAAGCGCGGGTGCGCTGCGGGCCACGCTCAACAGCGTGGACCAGGGCGCCACGATGCCGGTGGATGCGGTGGCCTTCGATGACGGGATGCTGCGGTTCCGCGTCGAGGACATCGACGGATCGTACGAAGGGACGATGGCGGCAGACGGGAGCGTCATCGACGGCACCTGGTCGCAAGGGGTTCGCGCATTCCCCGTACGCTTCAGCCGCCTTGCCGAGCCGTTCGCGCTTGATCGCCCGCAGACGCCACAGCCGCCCTTTCCCTACGACACCCGTGACGTCACGGTGGAGTCGGCGACAGGCATCTCACTCGCCTGCACCCTGATC
>JABFRY010000385.1 GCA_013140955.1 Acidobacteriota bacterium | reverse complement strand
GGTCGATGCTGGGGCAGGGAGGCGCGGGCGCGCCCGGGTCGCTCCTGTCGAGCGCGGGCGGCGGGTCTTCGCAGCAGGGTGCAGGCCTCGTGGCCGCGGCACTCTCGATGGTGCAGCAGCAGGGTGGCGTGGGTGCGGTGCTCGAGAAGCTGCGCGCCGGGGGGCTGGCGGCCGAGGTGGATTCGTGGGTCGGCACGGGCGCCAACCTGCCGGTCAGCGCCGACGCGCTGCAGAAAGCGCTTGGCGGATCGAGCCTCGCGCCCCTGGCCTCCCAGCTCGGGATGCAGCCGGGCGAGGTGAGTGGCTCGCTTGCGAAGGTGCTGCCCGAACTCGTGAACATGATCACGCCTCAGGGCGCCCTGCCGGATGGAGCCGACGACGTGCTGGCCCAGGGGCTGTCCATGCTGCGCAGCCTCGGGCGCTAGCCCGCACCGGGCGGCCGGCGCCTGATGCGCCGGCCGTATCCAGGACGTTGCAGGCCCGCGATACACTACGTGACCGTGCTCTGTGTGGCCGTGCCCCGTGTGGCCGTGATTCCGTGGTGCTCCGTCTCCCCGGCTGCCTGCCGCTGCGCGGTACTGCCCGTCCGGGCCCGCCTCCCTAACGGCTCCTCTCTCCCGCGACGACAATATCAAGGATGACCCAGCTCACCCACCTGCAACGGCTCGAAGCCGAGAGCATTCAGATCATGCGTGAGGTCGTCGCCGAGTGCGAGCGCCCGGTCATGCTGTACTCCATCGGGAAGGACAGCTCCGTGATGCTGCACCTGGCGATGAAGGCGTTCCACCCGGCCCCGCCGCCCTTCCCGTTCCTGCACATCGACACGACGTGGAAGTTTCGGGAGATGATCGCGTTCCGCGACGACATGGCCCGCCGGCTCGGCCTGGAACTGCTGGTCTACATCAACCCCGAAGGGGTGGAGATGGGCATCAGTCCCTTCGTGCACGGCTCCGCCCTGCACACCGACATCATGAAGACGCAGGCCCTGCGGCAGGCGCTCGACAAGTACGGCTTCGATGCCGCGTTCGGCGGCGCACGCCGCGACGAGGAGAAGTCGCGCGCCAAGGAGCGTGTCTTCTCGGTGCGCTCGGCCCAGCACCGCTGGGACCCCAAGCAGCAGCGCCCCGAGCTGTGGCGTCTCTACAACACCCGGGTGCGCAAGGGCGAGAGCGTCCGCGTGTTCCCGCTCTCGAACTGGACGGAACTCGACGTCTGGCAGTACATCCACCTCGAAGACATTCCCATCGTGCCGCTGTACTACGCGAAGGAGCGCCCCGTGGTCACCCGCGACGGCACGCTCATCATGGTGGACGACGAGCGCATGCCGCTCGAGCCTGGCGAAGCGCCCGAGATGAAGCGCGTGCGGTTCCGGACCCTGGGCTGCTATCCGCTCACGGGCGCCATCGAGAGCGATGCCGATTCGCTCACGCAGATCATTCAGGAGATGCTCCTCACGAAGAGCTCGGAGCGGCAGGGACGGGTCATCGACCACGACCAGGCCGCCTCCATGGAGAAGAAGAAGCAGGAGGGGTACTTCTGATGTCCCATGTCTCCGACCTGATCGGCACCGACATCGAGGCCTACCTCCGCTCGCACGAGCACAAGAGCCTGCTGCGCTTCATCACCTGCGGAAGCGTGGACGACGGGAAGTCCACCCTCATCGGCCGTCTGCTGTACGAGTCGAAGATGATCTTCGAGGACCAGCTCGCCGCCCTCGAGGCCGACTCCCGCAAGGTGGGCACGCGCGGCGCCGAGATCGATTTCGCGCTCCTCGTGGACGGCCTGGCCGCCGAGCGCGAGCAGGGCATCACGATCGACGTCGCCTATCGCTTCTTCTCGACCGACACCCGCAAGTTCATAGTGGCCGACACGCCCGGCCACGAGCAGTACACGCGCAACATGGTGACCGGCGCCTCCACCGCCGACCTCGCCGTCATCCTCATCGATGCCCGCAAGGGCGTGCTCACGCAGACACGCCGCCACAGCTACCTGGTGTCGCTGCTCGGCATCCGGCGCATCGTGCTGGCCATCAACAAGATGGATCTGGTCGACTATGCCCAGGACGTGTTCGAGACGATCGAGCGCGACTACCGGGCGTTTGCGGCGCAGATCGATCTGGAGGACATCACGGCCATCCCGATCTCCGCCGTGCGCGGCGACAACGTGGTGGAGGGCGGCGACAACATGCCCTGGTACCACGGTCCTGCGCTGATGGAGCACCTCGAGCGGGTGCCGGTGGGCGACGAACTCGAGGCGAGGCCGTTCCGCCTGCCCGTGCAGTGGGTGAACCGTCCGAACCTCGATTTCCGCGGCTTCACGGGGCTCATTCCGAGCGGGACGGTCCGCCCGGGCGACATGGTCCGCGTGCTGCCGTCTGGCCGTCAGAGCCGCGTGGCGCGGGCCATCGTGGGCGGGCGCGACGTGGCCGAAGCGGTCGCGGGGCAGTCGGTCACCCTGACCCTCGCCGATGAGATCGACGTCAGCCGAGGGGACGTGCTCGCGAGCGTCGATGCCCCGCCCGCCGTGGCCGACCAGTTCGAGGCGACCATCGTGTGGATGCACGAACGCCCGATGCTGCAGGGGCGTTCGTACCTGATGAAGATCGGGACCCGGACCGTCACGGCCACGGTGTCGCCGCTCAAGTACAAGGTCAACGTCAATACGCTCGAACACGTGGCGGCCAAGACGCTCGAGCTCAACGACATCGGCATCTGCGGTCTCGAACTGAGCCAGCCGATCGTGTTCGAGGCCTACGCGGAGAGCCGGGACCTCGGCGGGTTCATCCTCATCGACCGGATGACCAACAACACGGTCGGTGCGGGGCTCCTGCACTTCGCCCTGCGCCGGTCGCAGAACGTGCACTGGCAGGCGCTCGACGTCAACAAGCACGCGCGCGCGGACCTGAAGAACCAGAAGCCCTGCGTGCTCTGGTTCACAGGACTGTCCGGCGCGGGCAAGTCCACCATCGCCAACGAGGTGGAGCGTCGGCTGCACGCGCTCGGCCGGCACACCTACCTGCTCGATGGCGACAACGTGCGCCACGGGCTGAACAAGGACCTCGGCTTCACCGATGCGGATCGCGTCGAGAACATCCGGCGGATCGGCGAGGTGTCGCGCCTGATGGTGGACGCCGGCCTCATCGTGCTCGTGTCGTTCATCTCGCCGTTCCGGGCCGAGCGCCGCATGGCCAGGAGCCTGCTGGCCGAAGGGGAGTTCTTCGAGGTGTTCGTCGACACGCCCCTCGAGGTGGCCGAGACGCGGGATCCGAAGGGCCTCTACAAGAAGGCGCGCCGCGGGGAACTGCGCAACTTCACCGGCGTGGACAGCCCCTACGAGCCGCCGGAGGTTCCGGAGGTCCGCGTGGAAACCACGCGAATCAGTCCCGAGCAGGCGGCCGATATCATCCTCGAGCAACTGCGGGCCGCCGGGATCTTCGAGTAGCGGCCGGGAGGCACCCGCGCGCGCGGCGCGGACCGGACGGAGGGACGATGGCGAACGGGACCACACCGGGCACGGCAGCCGCGAACGGACCGCTCTGGGGTGTACGGGCAGACGACTGGGCCGGCATCCAGGAGGGGCAGTGCCGTCCGGTCTACGACGCGGCCCTGGCCCGGGCCGGCGTGGGACCCGGGACGCGCTACCTCGACGTGGGATGCGGTGCGGGGATGGCGGCCCGCATGGCCGCCGATCGGGGCGCCCTGGTCTCGGGCCTCGACGCCTCTGCGCCGCTCCTGACGGTGGCCCGCACACGCCTCCCCGACGCGGACCTTCGACAGGGCGACATCGAGGCGCTGCCCTTTCCGGACGACGCGTTCGACGTGGTCACCGGGTTCAATGCCTTTCAGTTTGCCGGCGCACCGGGCGCGGCCCTGGCCGAGGCCCGTCGCGTGGCCGTACCCGGGGGCACCGTGGTGGTGATGACCTGGGGCGACCCCGCCGGCATGGAGGCCGCGAC
>JABFRY010000206.1 GCA_013140955.1 Acidobacteriota bacterium | reverse complement strand
GCGGTCGCCGGCGCCAGCGCCGCGCGCGCCTCCGGCGGGCCGCTCGTGGTGGACGGGGCGCTGCCGGCCGCCATCTACAAGGCGCTCCTGCGCGGCATGCCTCCCGAGGAGATCTTCCGGCCGGAGAAGGCGCACAAGCCCTGGCTGACGGTGCCCTTCCATCTGGCGCCGGCCTATGGACGGAAGGCCTGGCGCTTCGCCGTGGACCAGGTTTTCGGCGCGTGGCTCGTGCCGACCGCCACCGAGGCGCTCGGCGACGCGCGGAAGGGCCACGTGCACGACGCCCGGCTCCAGCGCCTCCTGCCTGGCGAAGTCCTGGCGCAGCCGGATGGGCCGGTGCGCAGCTGCCTGCTGTTCCTCCAGAAGGGCAAGGAGGCGGACGGCGCCGGCTGGACGCTCGTGTCGGGCGCGGGGGCACCCCTGGCATGCTTGCCGGGTCGCGTGGTCGTGGTGGACCGTGCGGCGGGCGACGCCCTGCGCGTGTCGGCGGCGGAGGGCGGGGACGCGGTGCTCCCCCTCTACGTCTTCAGCTGCGTCATCAAGACCGGCTGACGCGGACCCGCCGTGGGCACCACGATCCTCACGCTCGTCGGTCTCGCCCTCGGCACGGTGGTGCAGGAGGACGTCACGCTCCTCGGGGCCGGCCTGCTCGCGAGGTTCGGCGACATCACGGTGCTGCAGGCCGTGCTCGCCTGCGGCCTCGGCATCTTTGTCAGCGACCTCGGGCTGTGGTTCGTGGGCCGCAAGCTGGGACGACGGGCGCTGCGGCACCGGTGGCTCGCCGCCCGGGTGCAGGCCAGTGAAGTCGAACGTATCGGACCATGGCTCGACCGGCGTCTCGGCATGACCGTTCTGCTCAGCCGCTGTGTCCCGGGCAGCCGCCTGCCGCTGTACCTGGCGGCGGGCATCTGGAGCAAGAGGCCCGCAGCCTTTGCGCTGTGGACCCTGCTCAGCGTGGCCGTCTGGACGCCCACCTTCGTCATCCTGACCGCGCGCTACGGGGAGCGCTTTGCGCGCCCGTTCCAGCGCATCGTCGGCGAGGGGTGGCCCTCCTACATCGCGCTCCTCGTGGTGCTGGTCTTCGGACTTCGACTGCTCGGCCGATTCGCGCGGTCTCGGCTGCAGCCCCCGACCGGCTGAGCCCGTCGCGAATACCCATCCATCCGGAAACGACGAACGGCCGGCGCCGCGCCCGCGCGCGACACCGGCCGTTGCCGTACTCCCCGAAAGGCCCGGCGGGCCTGCCGGTCTAGTTGAACGAGTAGCGCAGGCTGACCATCACCTGGTACACATCCGCCAGGTTCGACGTGCGCTGGATGGACGTGGTGGGCAGCTCCCCGTTCACGACCGCCATCCGGTAGGTGGATCGTCCCTGCGCATCCACGCCGGGGTTGGTGAGGATCTGGTTGCGGATGAGCCGACGCCCCACGCCCCAGTTGCTGTTCAGCAGGTTCGTGAAGTTGGTGATGTCGAGCCGCAGCTGCATCGTGTTCCGCTTGCCGCCCAGGTCCTTGAAGACGTTCTGCACGACGCTCAGGTCCGCCCGGTACAGCATGGGCAGGAACACGGCGTTGCGCTGCGCGTACTCGCCCCGGTGCTCGCTCAGGTAGGCATCCTGCGCGATGTAGGCGTCGAACGCGGCCGCCTGCGCAGCGGCGCTGAACGTACGGCCGCCCGTGGTGAACGTCTGGAAGTTCATCTCGCTCTGGTCGCGCGGGATGTAGATCAGGTCCGAGTTGGCCGCGCCGTCGCCGTTCATGTCGCCGCTGAACACGTAGCTGCCCTGGCCGATGTTGCGGCCCTCCGGATCGGTGCGGCCCTCCCAGAACAGCGAGATGGACGTGGACCCGAAGCTGAAGTAGTCCTTCGTGTAGGAGGTCAGCAGGAACACGCGGTGCCCCGGCGAGTTGGCCGAAAAGCCCACGCCCGGGTTGTTCGGATCGCCCGCGTGCTGGTTGTTGGCCCACGACCCGAAGGCCACGGAGCCCGGGTCCACCGTGTTCTTCGACTGGCCGTAGCTGTAGGCGCCACGCAGCGACAGGCCGAACGCGCTCGTCTTGGCGAGCGAGCCTGACGCCACCCACGACGTGCCGACGTTCTGGTTCTTCATCACGATGGCGTTCGCCACCTGGTTGCCGGGGGCGTTGTTGATCCGGTTGTTCGTCCAGCGCGGCCGGTCGTCCACGCCGGCGAACGCGGCCTGCGCGGCCGGCAGGTTGGCATTGATGTAGTAGATGCCGTTCACGTCCCGCCCGTAGAGGAACTCGGCCGTGCCGGTCATGCCCCAGGGCAGCCGGCGGTCCACCGCGATGTTGCTGCGCCAGAGCTGGGGGAACTTGAAGTCCGGCGCGGTGACGGCCAGCTCGTAGGAGGCCGCGGGCGCGCCGGTCACGTTGGCCGGCTTGTACGCGTCGGGATCCGGATTGAACGGGAACGCCGTGGTGTTGTCGGCGCTGATGAAGCCGGTCAGCACGCCCGTCGTGCCGATCTGGTTCGAGATCCACACGTACGCCGGCCGCCCGGTGAACACGCCCGTGCCGCCGCGAATCTGCGTGCGCTGGTCACCGGCCACGTCCCAGTTGAAGCCGAGTCGCGGCGACCACAGGATGTTCGCGTCGGGCAGGCTCGCCGTCTCGAACTGTACCGCCTGGCCGTTCTCGTCGCGGAACGTGAGCGCATCGGCGGTGGCGTTCTGGTAGCCGGTCTGGCCGAAGGAGGGCACGTCGAAGCGCAGGCCGGCCGTCACGGTGAGGTTGCTGCGCGGACGCCACTCGTCCTGCACGTACAGGCCGCCGTAGAGCACTTCGAGCGGCTGGATGGGCTTTTCCGCACCGGGGATGTTGTTGTAGCGCACCTGGAACCGGCGCAGGTTTACCGGCGAGGTGGTCCGCCCGGGATTGGCCAGGAACCCGTTCAGGTCGGTGTAGAAGTCGTCCAGGCTGTTGTAGACGTATGCGCTCTGCGCGCCGGAGAAGAAGACGTTCTCGGACTCGTAGCGCTCGAGCACGCCGCCGACCGTGAAGGAGTGCCGCGCCGTGAACTTGGTGAAATTGTCCTGGATCTGGAACGTGCTGTACCGCAGTTCGTTGTTTGGCGTGAACGGCTCGAAGCCCACCGACGTGTAGGCCTGCCCGGCACCGTCCAGGATGTCGATGAACGGGAAGAACGCCCCGCGCGAGGCACGGCTCTCGTCCTGCTTCGTGTAGCCGATCTGCAGGCTGTTGGACACCGTGGTGCCGATGATCGAGTTCCACTCACCGATGCCCGAGCGGATGTTCTCGAGGATCTGGTAGTTGGAGTTCTGGAACCCGAGGAAGGTCGTGTCGCGGCCGGAGCTGCGACCCAGCCCGAGCGACGACGAGGTGGACAGCAGCACGTCGGTGCGCGAATCGAGGTGGTTGTAGCGGAAGCTCACCTTGTTGCTGTTGTTCATGTTGTAGTCGAAGCGCGACATGAACCGCTTCACCGGCGTCTCGTCGTCGTAGCCCTGGAACGGACCCGTGGTGTAGTTGAAGTTGGACCCGAGGAAGGAACTGAGCTGATTCAGGTCCGACGCGAGCACGCGCGTCGTGCTTCCGGCGGCCGGCTGCCCGCCCAGGTTGGCCTCGAACGTGGTGCCCGGGCGCGTGTCCTTCTCGTTCTCGTAGTTGGCAAAAGCGAAGAGCGTGTTCCGCACGAGCGGCCCACCGCCCCAGAGGCCGGTGTTGCGGAAGGTGAACGTGCCGGGATTCACGGTGAGCCCGGCGGCGTCGGTCCCCACGAGGTCCTGGTTCCGGATGCGGTGATAGACGGACGCGACGAACTCGTTGGTGCCGCTGCGGGTCACGGTGTTGACGCTGGCGCCGACGAAGTTGCCCTGCCGCACGTCGAAGGGCGCCACGTTGACCTGCACCTGCTCGATCGCCTCGAGTGAGATGGGCGCCACGTTGGTCCGGTCGCCGGGCTCACCGTGAATCC
>JABFRY010000316.1 GCA_013140955.1 Acidobacteriota bacterium | reverse complement strand
AGTCGGCCTTCTCGCCGCAGGACCGCATCGGCCAGCTGACCATGCGCAACCTCGACATCACCGACACGCGCGCGAAGCTCTTCACGTACATGAAGGCCGGCGTGCTCGGTCCGGCCCAGGGACCGGGGTTTCCTCAGCTGCTCGAGGCCCCGCCCGACACCGAGGAGTGAGTCGGGTGTGGCGCGGCCGGGCGGGCTCGCGCGCCGTGCGCCTGGCCGCGGTGCTCCTGCTGTGGTGCACGGCGACAGGCACGGCCGCTGCCTGGGGCCCTGCGGTACACCGCGCCGTGGCACTGGTGGCCGACGCGCGGCTCACGCCCCCTGCCAGGCGTCAGGTCCGCCGGCTGCTCGGCACCGCCTCGATGGCCGACGCGTCCACGTGGGCCGACGAGGTGCGGGAAGGCGGGCGCGCGGAGACCGTGCGCTGGCACTTCGTGAACATTCCCCTCGAGGCGCGCGGCTACGCCGCCGCGCGCGACTGCCGGCCGACACGGGCGGGCGACTGTATCGTCGCAGCCCTGGAGCGCGTGGAGCGCGACCTGCGTGACGGCCGCATCGGCTCACCCCGCCGGGCCGACGCCCTGCGGTTCGCCGTCCACCTCGTCGCCGACCTCCACCAGCCGCTGCATGCCGCCGACGGCGGCGACCGCGGTGGCACGCGACGCCAGGTGACGGTGCGCAACCGTTCGGTCACCCTCCACGCAGCCTGGGACGGCGCCCTGATCGGTGCCGACGGCCCGAGCCTGGCAGCCGCCGCCGGGCAGTGGCTCGAGCGCCAGGACGTGGCGGCGTTCGCAGGCGGGAGCTATGCCGACTGGGCCAACGAGAGCTTCCGGCTGGCGCGGGACGTGGCCTACCCGCAGGCGGCCGACGGCCGTATCACGCAGGCCGAGCGCGTCGAGGCGCTGCGCATCGTCCAGGAGCGGATCGGACGCGCGGCCGTCCGCCTGGCGGCGATCCTCAACCGGACGCTCGGAACCCTGCCGGCGCCACGCTGACGACACCGACCGGGGAGTGCGCCAGCCGCGTCCGTCAGGAGACGGCGGGAGCCGGCCGTGACGACCCGATCGTGGACGACAGCACCATGCCGACGCCCGCGAGCGCGGCCGCCAGCCAGGCCCACACGGCGAGCAGGTCGTGCTGGATGAGCAGGCCCGCCGCCATCGGCGCCACGATCGACGCCATCGACATCAGCGACTGGGTCACGCCGAGGACGACGCCCTGCTCGTGTCGTTCGGCGTACTGCGTGATGAGGCTGCTCAGCGCCGGACGGATGACCCCGTTGCCGAAGGCCGACACCGTCCCGAACACCACCAGCATCGACACGGAGTTCACGAGCCCGAGCGCCAGGTACCCCACCACGAGCGAGATGAAGCCGGTGAACACGAGCGGCGCCTCGCCGTACCGCTGCACGAGCCGGCCGATGAGGCCCCCCTGCAGGATGATGCCCAGCAGCCCCACGTACCCGAACGCGAACCCGATCTCGCGCGGCCCGAAGGCGTCGCCCGCCCACACGAACTTCCGCTCCGCGTAGAGGGCGAAGCCGGAGATGAACGTCGAGAACGACAGCACGTAGAACAGGAACTGGAACAGGCGCTGACGGAGGCCGGGACGCGCGAAGTACTGGGCGTAGGTGCCCCACCGGAACGCCTCGGTCCACCGGGCGCTGGCGGCGGTGCGGCCGGCCGGTGCACCGCCGCGCAGCAGGAGCGCGGTGCAGGCAATGCTGGTGGCCGACATCAGGGCGGCCAGGTAGATGGGCGTGTTGAGGCCGTAGCGGTCCGAGAGATAGCCGGTGAGCGAGGGCCCCACGAAGAACCCGAGGCCGAAGGCGATGCCGATGAGCGCGAACGACCTCGCCCGTTCCTCGGGCGGTGTGTGGTCGGCGATGTAGGCCTGCGCGAGCGACAGGTTGCCCGCCGTCGAGCCGTCGATGATGCGCGCGACGTAGATCATCCAGAGTGACGTCGCACGCGCCAGCACGATGAACCCGATGCAGGTGCCGATCTGGCTGATGATGAGCATCGCCTTCCGGCCCGTCCGGTCCGAGAAGTGTCCCAGGAGCGGTCCGGACACGAGCTGGCAGGCCGCGAACACGGAGATGAGCAGCGTGGCCTGCAGCGGCGAGGCGTCGAAGCTCTCCGCGTAGATGGCCAGGAGCGGAATGACCAGGGTCATCCCGAACACGTCCACGAGCACGATGAGGAAGACGGGAAGAAGCGAAACCCTGGGGACGGGCGCAGCCGGTCCCGCGTCGCCGGAAACATGCATGCGGTGAGGACTATCTTGCCTCAGAAGGCGCGCGGCATGCGAGGGACCGGGGCCTGCGTGACCGGGGCCTGCGTGACCAAGGACTGCGCGCGCGGGCAGAGTGCCAGGGCGCGGCACCGGGCCGCACCTGGCGCGAGCGCCTCGGCACAGCGCCTGTGGGCAGCGCCTGTGGGCAGCGCCCCTGGGCAGCGCGCCGGTCAGGGACTGCTGGTGACAGGACCTCGTACGGATTTCAGGACGGTCGCGGGCGCGGCGGCGGGATGCCCGAGCGCCAGCGCCCCGAGCAGCACGAACGCGATCCACACCGCATCCGCCACCAGCAGGTGGACGATCTGCAGCCAGGTCGGCGCGAGCAGCACCACGTTCAGCACGCCGAGGGCCAGCTGCCCCCAGACCAGCCACACCAGCGCCCGATGCAGACGCAGGCCCAGCGCCTGTCCGGCCGGGACCAGCCGGCCCGCTCCGGCCAGCAGGCCGAGCGCCACCGCCACGGCCAGGACCGGGTGGAGCGTGCGCAGTCGGATCAGCACGTGGGAGCTGGTCGACAGGTCTGCCGCCAGGCCTTCGGCCAGAGAAGCTGCCGGGAACAACGTGTCGCCGAGCGCCGCCACCGCACCGCTGCTGCCGACGAGGGCGAGCGCCAGGCACCCCGCACCTACCCAGAGCGCAGTCCCGCGACGCGCCGCAAACCGCAGCGCGGGCTGACCCGAGAGCCACCAGGCGGTCAGCGACAGGGCCCCCAGCAGGAAGAAGGTGTTGACCAGATGTACGCCCATGAACATGGCGCGCGCCATCGTCGCGTTGTCGGCCACGAGCTCGAACAGCACCAGGCCGGCGCCGACCGCCGCCTCGGTGAGCATGAAGACCATCGACAGCACGGCCCCGCGTCGGGCCGGGTGCCCGGACGTGCACGCCCTCCACGTCCAGACCAGCAGCGCCACGACGGCCAGCAGGGCCACGCCGCTGGTGAGGCGGTGCGAGTACTCGATGAGCGTGGACGCGGTGGGACTGGCGGGCACCACCTCGCCGTTGCAGAGCGGCCAGTGGCTGCCGCAGCCGGCACCCGACCCGGACGCCCGGACATAGGCGCCCCAGGCGATGACCAGCAGGTTGTAGGCGAGGGTCCACCAGGCGAAACGGGCGAGCCGTGCCATGACGCCCCATGATACCGCCCGCCTGCCGGCCACCGCCCGCGGGACCAGCGGCTGGGGCACGGGCTGAGCGGCACGCTCTCCACACCACGCAGCCGTAGGCGCCCCGGCGCTGCCCGGCACTCCCCCGGGTCCACCGCGGGTGGATGGGCGGCACGGTGTCGCCCGCGCCGGGGCTCGAGCCGGCGGTTCCCGAGCGTCAGCGCGTGCGCCCGGGCGTGCGAAGACGTGCACGCTGTCCGGCGAAGCTGTCCGGCACCCGACGCGGCGGTTGCGCCGGCGGGTCGTTATTGGCTAGGATCGGAGGTCGCATGTTCGACCGGACGCCGCGCTGTCGGCGTCCTCGCTGCCAGATTCCTCAGTAGCTCAATGGCAGAGCATCCGGCTGTTAACCGGAGGGTTGTAGGTTCGAGTCCTACCTGAGGAGCCAATCTCCAGTTTCACTCCCTTTCGCGAATACGTCGAACGGCTTAACGTAGGTGGGAGAAAGACTTCCGCGATCGAACGTGGAGTTCGATACCAGCGTTTTGATCAAACGCGCCTGT
>JABFRY010000014.1 GCA_013140955.1 Acidobacteriota bacterium | reverse complement strand
ACCCGCTGTCGAGGGCTTCGAGCAGCTCGTGGGTCTCTTCGAGCACGAACGGGCGAAGCGAGGCGTGCGTCTGTTCGCGGTCCCACGGGCAGCCCTCCGGGCTGCGCAGGATGCGCATGATCTCGCGCAGACGGTCGAACTGGGCCGCGGCGCCGTCGGTCATGGTGTCTCCGGACCGTATGCTACCATTCGGGTTTCCTGCCATGGCGAGCGACGCGGCACGTGGATCCGGCGACGACGGGCAGCGGAGCGCCCCTGGCGAGGTGACGTTCGTCGGGTTCGTGCTGTCGCTGGCGCACACAGCAGCCGTGCACTTCGGCGACGTCGCCGATCCCGTCACGGGCGCGCCCTTGCCTCCCAACCTGCCCGCCGCCGGCCAGATCATCGACATCCTCGCGTTGCTCCAGACGCGGACGCGCGGGAACCTCACGGCCGAGGAACGGCAGCTGCTCGAGCAGCTGCTCGACGAACTCCGGCTGCGCCAGGCCGCGGGCCGCACCGGCGTTCCGGCACGCTGAGCCCGTGCAGGCGTCCGCGCGGGTCACCTTCCTCGGCACGGGCACGTCCCACGGCGTGCCCATGATCGGCTGCACGTGCGACACCTGCCAGTCCACCGATCCGCGCGACCGGCGGTTGCGGGCGTCGATGTTCCTGGAGGTGCCCGGCCGTGCCCGCCTGCTCGTGGACACCTCCACCGACCTTCGCCAGCAGGCGCTGACGCACGGCCTGCATCAGCTCGACGCCGTGCTCTTCACGCACGCCCACGCGGACCACATCCTGGGCCTCGACGACCTTCGGCGGTTCAACGTAGCGCAGGGTGGCGGCGTGCCGTGCTATGCCGACGCGGCCACGTGGGCCATCATCCGGCGCACCTTCAGCTACGCCTTCGACGACGGGCCCCGCGAGGGCGGTGGCATCCCGCAGATCGAGACGCACGAGATATCGGGTCCCTTCTCCGTGGCGGGCGTGGCGGTCACGCCCGTTCCGCTGCTGCACGGCCGCATGCCGATGCTCGGGTTCCGCTTCGGCGACTTCGCGTACCTCACCGACTGCAGCGCCGTGCCCGAGCCGTCGTGGCCGCTGCTGGCCGGGGTGCGGACGCTCGTGGTGGACGCGCTGCGCCGGCGGCGGCATCCCACGCACTTCTCGATCGACGAGGCCCTCGAGGTGGTGGCGCGGGTGGCGCCCGGGCGTGCCCTGCTGACGCACATGTGCCACGACCTGCCGCATGCCGCCACGAGCGCGGATCTGCCCCAGGGCGTGGAGCTGGCCTATGATGGGCTGGTTCTGGACGTGACGGTCGACCTGCGGTGAAGAGCCTGCTGCTCCATTATCCCGACGACGCGCCGCCGCCGTGGCTGGTGCATCCCGTGCTGGCGCTCGGCAACTTCGACGGGCTGCACCGCGGGCACCTGAAGATCCTCGAACGGGTCAAGCGGGGCGCGGCCGAACGGGGCGGATCGCCCATGGCGATGACGTTCGATCCGCATCCGCCACGCGTGGTCAGGCCCGACAAGGCGCCGCCCCTGCTGATGACCACCGCTCAGCGCCTCGAGGCCCTGGACCGTGCCGGCATCCCCGCGGTGGCCGTCGTCCGGTTCACGCCCGAACTCTCGCGGTGGGAGCCGGAGCGCTTCGTCCGGGTGGTCCTGGCCGAGTGGCTGCGCGTGTCCGAGGTGTGGGTGGGGGCCGACTTCCTCTTCGGGCGCGATCGCACGGGCAACTTCAGCGCGCTGCGGACGCTTGGCCAGCTGCACGGCTTCCGGGCCGAGAAGATCGACCCGGTGCGCTACAAGGAGTTCGTGGTCAGCAGCACGCGCATCCGCCGGCTCGTGAGCGAAGGGCGCATGGACGAGGCCGGTGCGCTGCTGGGCCATCACTACTTCATCGACGGGGTGGTGGTGGAGGGCCGCGGCCGGGGCCGCGGGCTCGGCGTGCCCACCGCCAACCTCCAGACCGAAAACGAGCTGCTGCCGCCCAACGGCGTGTACGCCACCGCGGTGGCGTACGAGGGCACCGTGTACCCCAGCGTGACCAACGTCGGCGTGCGCCCCACGTTCGACGACGGTACCGAGGTCACCGTGGAGACGCACCTGCTCGGCAGCGACCTGGACCTCTACGGCCGGCGCCTGCGACTGCACTTCGTGCAGCGGATGCGGGACGAACGCCGGTTTCCGGACGTGGATGCCCTCCGGGCGCAGATCGACGCCGACCGGCGACGGGCCGAGCGTCTCTTCCGGCAACTCTCGATATGATGCGGGCCGGATGACGCCCTCGAGCTTCGAGCTGCACATGACCCTGCCCGGGGAGACGCGCTTCGTCCCGGCGCTGGACGACGTGGTCCAGCACGCGGCTGCCTACGTGGGCTGTGGCCCGGCCGAGGCCAGCGCCTTCTGCGGCGTCGTGCTCGGCGTGGTGGCCGATTGCTGCCGCCAGGCCTCCGGCCGCCTCCTCGACGTGGTGGTGCGCCGGGAGGACGGCCCCCTCGAGGTGCTGGTCGAGTGCGAGGCCGACCTCTCCGCGCTGGCCACCAGTCAGGGACGTACCACCATCACCTGCACGCGCGCCGCCGGCCGGTCCCAGTGCCGCATCGCACACGTGCTCCAGGATTCACGCTGATTCGACGACGATGCTGCACCTGTACAACACGCTCAGCCGGCAGAAGGAAGACTTCGCCCCGCACGACGGCCGTACCGCCCGGATGTACGCCTGCGGACTCACGGTCTACGCGCGCGGCCACATCGGCAACTTCCGGACGTTCGTCTGCGTCGACCTGCTGCGCCGCACGCTCAAGTACCTGTGCGGCCACGAGGTGCGCGAGGTCCTGAACTACACCGACGTGGACGACAAGACCATTGCCGGCGCGCGCGCGGCGGGCGAGTCGCTGCACAACTACACCACGCGCTGGATCGACGCGTTCGGCGCCGACCTGGCGGCCCTGGGCATCGAGCCGCCCGAGGAGACGCCGCGGGCCACCGATCCCGCCAACCTCGAGGCGATGGGGCAGATGATTCAGGCCCTCACGCGCAACGGGCACACCTACGAGCGCGACGGCTCGGTGTACTTCCGCATCGCGAGCCTGCCCACCTACGGCCGCCTGGCGCGGCTCGACCACGAGGGCATGCAGTCGGGCGCGCGCGTGGACGTGGACGAGTACTCGAAGGACGACGCCCGCGACTTCGTGCTGTGGAAGGCGAGCAAGGAAGGGGAGCCCACGTGGGACGTGGGGTCCGGGCCCGGGCGTCCGGGCTGGCACATCGAGTGCTCGGCCATGGCGCTGCGCCTGCTCGGCGGACCGGTGGACATCCACTGCGGCGGCATCGATCTCGTGTTCCCGCACCACGAGAACGAGATCGCCCAGGCCGAGGGCGCCACCAACCAGACGTTCGCGCGCTTCTGGATGCACGTGGAGCACCTGTTCGTCGAGAACGAGAAGATGTCGAAGTCGCTGGGCAACGTCTACAGCGTGCCCGACATCGTCGCGAAGGGGTTCCGGCCGTCCGCGCTGCGCTACCTGCTGCTGTCGTCGCACTACCGCAAGCAGCTGAACTTCACGTGGGCCGGCATGGAGCAGGCCGAGGAGTCGCTGCGGCGGATGGTGGACTTCCTCGTGCGGCTCGACGGGGTGACCACGCCGGGCGCGCATCCCGAGGTGGCCCAGCGCGTGGCCGCCGCACGCGCGGCGTTCACCGAGGCCCTCGAAGACGACCTGAACACGGCCGCGGGGCTCGGCGCCATCTTCGACCTGATCCGCGACATCAACGCGCGGGCGGACGCGGGCACGGTGGGCGCCGAGGATGCGCAGGCGGTGCGGTGCGCGATGGACGACTTCGACCGCGTGCTGGGCGTGGTGGCGCTGCGCCGGGCCGAGGACGCCCGCCCGCCCGTGCCGGTGGAGGAAATCGAGCAACTGATCGTGGAGCGGCGCGAGGCACGGGCCCGGCGCGACTTCGCGCGGGCCGACGCCATCCGCACGGAT
>JABFRY010000510.1 GCA_013140955.1 Acidobacteriota bacterium | reverse complement strand
TCATCGGGCCGCGCGCGCGTCGGCGGGCCTGGCCGGGTCGAGCGCCAGCCCTGTGAGGGCATCGCGAACCCGTGCGTCGGCGTCGTCGGGCAGCCAGCCTCGCAGGACGGCAATCGCCGCCAGCAGCACCGGCGCGTCCACGCTGGCGAGCGCCGTCAGGGCCAGGGTACGTGCCCGGGGATCGGCCTGCCCTTCGAGTACCCGCAGGGCGTCGGTGCGCACCGCCGGCGCGGACGTCCCGTCCAGCAGCGCGGACAACCGGGCAATCGCGCGCGGCCCGATGATGCGCAGCCTGGCGACCGCCGCCTCGCGGGCGGACGGATCGGCCTCGTGCAGATCGGCGATGAGACGCTCGACCTCCCGCGCGGATGACGTTCTGATGGCCACCTGTCGTGAATGCCTGTGTCCGCGAGCCGGTCAGTCGTCGTCGGCGGCGGGCGGCGTGCGCTTCTTCCCGAAGAGCCAGGCCAGCGCGATGCTCAGCAGGTAGAGCCCCATCATCGGCGCGGCCATCGCCGTCATGACGAACGCATCACCCGACGGCGTCAGGACGGCCGCGGCGATGAAGATCAGCAGCACTGCGTACTTCAGGTTCTTGACCATGAAGCGTGCGGTCAGGATGCCGAGCTTGGACAGGAACAGGACCAGCGTCGGCATCTGGAAGACCAGGCCGAACGCCAGCAGCAGCTTCATGTACAGGCCGAAGGCGGGATCGATCCTCGGCATGAACGTCATGTAATCGGTGGTGAAGCCCACGAAGAAGGCCCACGTCATCGGGAACACGATGTAGTGCGAGAAGGCCGCGCCGAGGACGAAGAACGAACTCGACAGCGCGATGAAGGGAATGGCCAGCCGCTTCTCGTGCGAGTACAGCCCGGGCGCGATGAACAACCAGACCTGCGTCATGACGGCTGGCGACGCGATGAGGAGGCCGGCAATCGCCGCGATCTTGATGTAGAGCGTGAACGCCTCGGTCGGCTCCGTGTAGACGAGCGTGCCACCAGCCGGCAGCGCGCTCTGGAGCGGACGCATGATGAACTCGAAGATCGGCGTGATGAAGGCGAACGCGATGATGAAGCCCACGAAGACCGAGCCCACGGCCCAGATGATCCGTTTCCGGAGCTCGTCCAGGTGCTCCAGGAAGGACATGCGCCCGTCGCCCTCCGGCTCCGGCGCGGACGACGCGGAACCGCCGTCATAGTCGGCGTCGGGGTCGATGTCGTCCGGCACCGGCCGCGGGGCCTGGCTCGGGAACGGCACAAGTGCCATGACGACTCCCTACTCTCCGGCGCTGACGGTGCGGCTCACCGGCGCGCCGTCAGTCGGCGCCGCGGGCTGCGGGGCGGGCTCTGTGGTCGGGGCGGTCGGCGTGGGCTCGACGGTCGACGGGACGGTCGGGGTAGTGGCCGTGGACTTTTCGCGCCGTTCCTCGATGCGGATCTCCTCTTCGAGGGTGCTCCGCAGTTCGTTCGAGGCCTTCTTGAACTCACCGAGGCTCTTGCCGAGCGACCGTCCCAGCTCGGGGAGCTTGCGGGGACCGAAGATGATGAGCGCGATCACCAGGATGATGACCAGCTCCGGCATGCCGATTGAACCAAACATAGGGTCGGTACTCCAGCCGGCGTGTGGGCCGGCGCGCAACGCTCACGGCCGGGACAGCCGCAAGTCGTTCATGTGATTATAGAAATCGGGTCTGGACGGGGTCAAGGTGACGGTGTAAAGTCTGACCTATGCGCAACTACCGGTTCCTCTCCGTCTCGGTCTTCGTTGTCGCATTCTGCGCGGTCGTGGGTGGCGTCTTCGGACGCAGCGCCCTGGCCACACAGGACCAGGTTCCCGACCAGTACCGGGTCTTCACGGCGGCCCTGAGCGCCATCGAGTCCGGCTACGTCGGCACGGTCGAGTCCGATCGCCTGGTCTACGGTGCGATTTCCGGGATGCTCCAGACCCTGGACCCGCATTCCAGTTTCATGGACCCCCGATCATACGCGCAGATGCGCGAGCGGCAGGAGGGACGGTACTACGGACTCGGGATCACCATCTCCGTCGTGAACGGGGATATCACGGTGGTGTCGCTGTTCGAGGGCTCGCCCGCCTACCAGAAGGGCCTGCGGCGTGGCGACGTGATCGCCCGCATCTCCGGTGAGGAGACCAAGGGCTGGGCCAGCGACGACGCGGTTCGGCGGCTTCGTGGCGCGCGGGGCACCCCGGTGGACATCTCCGTCCGGCGCCCCGGCTACGACGGACTCATCGCCCTGCAGGTCCTGCGCGACGAGATTCACATCCCCACCGTCCCGGCGGCGTTCATGCTGGATGCCACCACCGGGTACATCCGCCTGCAGGACTTCGGAGAGAACACCGACGCGGAACTGGGCGCGGCCCTCGAGATGCTGACGGGCCGTGGCATGGAGCGTCTGGTGTTCGACCTTCGCGGGAACCCGGGCGGTGCCCTCGATCAGGCCATCAAGGTCTCGAACCGCTTCCTTCCCCGCGGCGACATGATCGTCTACACGCGGGGCCGGGTGCCCAACTCCGATCAGGACTACCGCGCCACCGAGACCAGCGACTACCTCGGGCTGCCAATGGTCACGCTGGTCAACCGGAACAGCGCCAGCGCGTCCGAGATCGTGTCTGGTGCCCTGCAGGACCACGATCGCTCGCTCATCGTCGGAGAAACCACCTTCGGCAAGGCCCTCGTCCAGTCCGTCTACCGCCTCAGCGAGGGGGCCGGCGCGGCTATCACGACGGCCCGTTACTACACGCCCAGCGGCCGGCTGATTCAGCGCCCCTGGGATGGCAGTTTCGACGAGTACCTCAGCTACACGCTGCGCGATCAGGACGCCAACAAGGTACACAGTGATGCGGATCTGAAGCTGACCGACGGCGGGCGTCGTGTCTACAGCGGCGGCGGCATCGAGCCCGATCGTCGCCTCGATGGCCCGGTCGAAGGATTCAGCCCCTCGACGTTCAGCCGCACGCTTGCCTCCCGCGGCGTCTTCGCCTCCTTCTCCCAGCGGTTTGCCCGTGAGGGCGACGACCGGATTGCCGATCGTCCCGCCAGTCCGCTGCGCGAACTCGCACCGGGCTTCGCCCTGACCGACCAGATGCTCGCCGAGTTCAAGGCCCACGCGCGCGAGGCCCGCGTCGAGATCGACGAGGCCGCCTGGGCCGCCGACCAGGCATTCATTCGCGCGATGCTCCGCTATGAGATCGACCTGGATCTCTTCGGCATCGGCGAGGCGCGACGGAACCTGTCCTCGTCGGATCCACAGCTCCAGCTCGCCCTGACGCTCTTCGGTGAGGCCCAGCGGCTCCTGCAGTTGCCGGCGGCGGGCACTACCCAGCAGGTGACCCGTCCAGCCTCGTCCACCGACCGCCAGGCGGCACGGTAGGCCGGTCGTTCGGACCTGGGGCTTGGGCTCAAAGCCCCAAAATATAGTGGTCCCCGATGGGGCTTGCCACAAGGTCTAGCCCTTGTTAGACTGAGCCGGCTTTTTGGCTGGTCACTCCCTGGCACGCACCTGTGCCGTGGGTACCCGGCCGGCCGCGCCGTCCGCACACGACATCCAGCACACCGTCACGCGCCTGCGCCGGAGCCTCCGGCACGGGGGAGGGCGAGGATCGTCGGCGCGACGTGTTCCACTCTGGGGTCTGGCATGCGCCTCGAACGTCTCGAAATTTCCGGCTTCAAGTCCTTCTCCGATCGTGCGGAGCTCGCCTTCGACAGCGGCGTGACCGCCATCGTCGGTCCCAACGGCTGCGGCAAGAGCAACGTGGCCGATGCCATCACGTGGGTCCTCGGCGAGCAGAGCGCGCGCAGCCTCCGGGGCGAGAAGATGGAGGACGTGATCTTCAGCGGCAGCGACGCGCGCCGTCCGGGCGGCACCGCCGAAGTCCGTCTCAGGCTGGTCGGGCTGCAGGCGCCGCCGAGGCGGGAGGACGCGGAGGCGCCCCCCCTGCCGGAGTTCGGCTCCCACAACGGC
>JABFRY010000174.1 GCA_013140955.1 Acidobacteriota bacterium | reverse complement strand
CGGGGGGGGGCTCCCCGGCCGGCGCGGCGGCATCGAAGCCGGCGTCTTCGCCCCGCACGCGCAACCGCGTCGCCCGGAGGCCTGCCCGGAGCACACGCTCCACGCGCACCGCGTCCCGGTCGAGGGCCAGACTGCCCAGGGCATCGCGCACCGCATCGAACGGCACGCCCGCGTCGATGAGCGCACCCAGCACCATGTCGCCCGCGGCGCCCGAAAAGCAATCGAAGTAGACAACGGTCACAACCGGACATCTTATCCGTTCTCTGCGATTAATCCGTTCTCTGCGATCCGTTCTCCGGCACCGCCCCGCCGCCTGTCGTGGCCGCACGGCGCCCACGTGACACCGGAGACCGACAGCGCACGGGCGTCCGGGCCCGTCCTCTCGGAACGTCCCTCCAGTCCTCATCGCGTCGGCAGCCGTCCTGCTTCCACGAACGAGAAGTAGTGGTGGTCGGCGAGGATGATGTGATCGACGACCTCGATGCCCATGATCGCGCCGGCCTCCACCAGGCGGGCGGTTAGCGCCACGTCGTCGGGGCTGGGTGTCGGGTCGCCGGACGGATGGTTGTGGAAGAGGACGATGGCCGCGGCCGCAGCCGACGCCGCCTCCCGAAAGACTTCGCGCGGATGCACGACGGTGCTGTCGAGCGAACCGGTCGAGACGATGCGGACGCGAATCAGCCGGTGCCGGGTGTCCAGCATCACGATGCCGAACTGCTCGACCGCTCCCGTGCCGTGCAGCGACAGCAGGTAGCCGGCCAGGGCGCGCGGACTGCTCAGGCGCTGCCGCTCGGAGGCGGCGCGCGCAAGCGTCCGCCGGCCCAGTTCGATCGCAGCCAGCACGCGCGCAGCTCGTGCCGCGCCGATCCCTGGCACGTCGCACAGAGCGGCGGATCCGCGTCGCGGCAGTTCCTGCACGCCGCCAGCCTCCTGCAGCAAGCGGTTCGCGATCTCGAGCGCGCTCGCGTCCCGGAGCCCCGTGCCAATGACGAGGGCCAGCAGTTCGTTGTCCCCGAGGCCGGATGCGCCGAGCCGCTCGAGCTTCTCGCGCGGCCGATCGTGCGAGGCGAGGTGCTTCACGCCTGGCGTCATAGCAAACGGCCGTCCATCCCGGCCGCGCACGGCCGTGTGACGTTGTGCGTGCAGCTATACTGTCGGCGATGCGCATCTCGCGACTGCTCCCGATCCTGCTGACCGTCGTCCTCGCGGCGTGCGGCGCTCCGCCGAGCAAGGAAATGGATCAGGCCCAGGGGGCGATCGACGCCGCCAGAGCCGCAGGCGCGGCCGAGTACGCGACGACGGAACTCGCGGCGGCTACCGACGCCCTGCAGAGTGCGAACGGGGCCGTCGCACAACGAGACTACCGACTCGCCCTGAGCTTCGCGCTCGAGAGCCGGGAGCAGGCGCAAAACGCCGCCCGGACCGCTGCGGACGAGCGCGCCCGCGTACGGGGCGAGGTGGAGCGCACGCTTGCGGAGGTCGCGGGACAGCTGGCCCCGTTGAGGGCCCGGCTCGACGACGTGGCGCCCGCCCTGGCGAGACTTCCGGCGCACGCCGAGGCCCGGGCCGCCCTCGAGGCCGTGGAGGCCGAGGTCGCCAGCGCCCGCACCTTGCTCGAGAATGCCGACTATCTGGCCGCCCGGACGTCGCTCGGCGGACTGCGCAGCCAGGCGGCCGACGTGGAAGCCCAGGTCGAGACGGCCACGACCCCGCCGACGCCACGCCGGCGTCCCTGACGCGTCGCGCGCGCAGACTCAGGCGCCAGCGGCCAGGTGCGCGTGTCCGTCCAGCACGATCTCGGCGGAGCCGGTCAGGAACACCCCGTCATCGGTCCAGTCGACCCGCTGCGCCCCCCCGGGTGACACCACCTCGCATCGGCGCGACGCCCCGCCATGAGCTGCCGCCGCCACGGCGGACGCAGACGCCCCGGTACCCGACGCGCTGGTGGGACCCACGCCACGCTCCCAGATCAGGATCCGCAGTCGCCCGGGCGCCTCGACATGGACGAATTCGACGTTGCTCCCCGCGGGGAAGTGCACGTGCGTAGCCAGGGCCCGTCCGAGCGTGGCGAAGCGTTCCCTGTCCGGCAGAGGACCGAGCACGATGCACTGGGGATTGCCCATCCACAGGGTCACGACCTGGACCACCTCCCCGGCCACCGGCAGCTCGACCTGGCGCACGTCTGTGGGCTGCCCCATCCCGGCACGAAACGACCACTGCCCGCCGCTGCGATCGAGCAACTCGAGTACCTTCGGGCCGGCATCGGTCTCCACCGTCAGGCTCGCGCCCACCGGCAGGTCCTCGTCACGCGCGCAGAGGGCGGCCAGGCAGCGCAGGCCGTTGCCCGAGATCTCGGCATGGCTGCCGTCTGCGTTCACCAGGCGCATGGTCGCCCCTCGTGGCCTGGCCTCGTAGAGGATCAGCCCGTCGGCACCCACACCCCGATGCCGGTCGCACAGCCAGCGGGCCGCGTCCGCCGGGTCGCCCGGGAGCGCGCGGGCCGGCACCAGCAGGAAGTCGTTGCCGTAGGCGTGCGCCTTGACCACGGGACACGACCGCATCACGGCAGCCTGAAGGCGTTGAACACGTACGTGAACCCCGCGGCCACACCGAACCCGGGGTCCGACGCGGCCACCCCGATGAGCATCGCGCCATCGGCACGCCAGGCGCCCACGGTGTACCGGCCGCCCAGCCGCACCGTGCCGCGCGATTCGGTGCCTGGCGGGGGCTCCCCGCTGCGCGTGTCGAGCCGGCCGTTGATCTCGCCCACCACCTCCGCCCGTTCCGTCAGGGCGCGCGCCATCGAGAGCCCGTAGGTGAGCACGTCGTTCTGCCGGTCCCCGCGTGTGGGGTCGGCAAGGATGCCGAGGCCCAGGTTGCCGACCGTGCGCACGGACCGGACCGTCTTCGCCATGAGGATGGCCACGAAGAAGTCGGTGGTATCCAGTCCCAGGCCGCTCTCGTTCGACGCGTTCGGCAGGCGCGTCGCGAAGCGGATCCCGATGGAAGGCCGCGTCCCGCCCTCCGGCGCCAGGCGGATCTTGGTGGCCACGACGAGGTCTTCCACCGCGGTCGTGGACGCTCCCGTCGCCGTCACCATGTCGGACAGGGCGCCGGCGCGACGCTCGGTGATGGCCAGGCGGTTGTGGAATCCTCCATCGATCTGGAGTTCCGCGATGGCACTCAGCCCCACGCTCACGCCGACCAGCGGCACGCGCAGCAGGTTGCCCTCCAGCCCGGACACGGGGAACAGCTGGCCCCACGCGTGATCGAATCCGGCCTCGATCAACACCCGTCCCTCGCCGACCGTCTCCGGGTCCTCGGTGACGAGCGGGCGCTGCTGGGCTCGCGCGGGCGCAGCACCCCACAACAGCGCGACGGCCAGCACCGCGCCGGAAAAGGCCATGCGGGCCCCTGACGGGCGGCCTCCGTTCACGGCCCCGCCGGGACTCCTCCGCTCCGACCCGCTGTTCCGCCTCACGCGCCCACCTCCGTCGTGCTGTGATCCGCCGCGCCGTCCGCGGAGGAGGTTTCCAGGAGAATCGTGACGGGGCCGTCGTTGACCAGCTCCACCTGCATCGTCGCCTGGAACTCACCGGTCGAGACGGCGAGCCCGGCGTCGCGCAGCAGGTGCACGAGGCGCTCGTAGCAGGGTCGGGCCTCCCCCGCGGGTGCCGCCTCGTCGAACGACGGCCGGCGCCCCCGCCGGACATCCCCGTAGAGGGTGAACTGGGAGACGACCAGCACGCCGCCCCCGGTCTCGGCCACGGAGCGGTCCATGTCCCGCCCGTCGGGCCCTCTGAACAGGCGCAGATCGCGAATGCGCCCGGCGAGCCACCGCGCGTCGGCCTCGCCGTCGCCTCGTCGGATCCCGAGAAACACCAGCAGGCCGGGGCCGATCGCTCCGACGATGCGCTCGCCCACGAGGACGCGCGCCGAGCGGACCCGCTGGACCACCGCGCGCACGTCAGTGACGGATCTGGATGAGCGGGGGCGTCGTGCTGG
>JABFRY010000124.1 GCA_013140955.1 Acidobacteriota bacterium | reverse complement strand
CACGTAGCTCTTGCCCGTCGCGATGCCGCCCGTGAGGGCCACGCGCAGAGGCCCCCGCCGGCCGGCCTGTGCCGGCTCAGGCAACCCGCGCCCGCGCCGCACGAAGCGTATTGCGCATCAGCATCGCGATGGTGAGGGGCCCGACGCCGCCGGGCACCGGCGTCAGCGCCCCCGCCACCTCCCCGACCGACGGGTGGACGTCTCCCACGAGGACCGAGCCCCGCTCCCTGAACAGCGCCAGGCGCGGGTGCCCGTCCGGAAACAGCCGACGGGCGATCGCCTCGTCCGTCACCCGGTTCATGCCGACGTCGATGACCGTCGCCCCCGGCCTGACGGCGTCCGCCGTGATGAGGCCCGGCCGCCCCACCGCGGCAATCACCAGGTCTGCCGAGCGGCAGATCGCCGCCGTGTCCGGCGTCCGCGAATGGCAGATGGTGACGGTGGCATCACGGTGCAGCAGGAGCAGGGCCATCGGCTTCCCGACGATGTCGCTGCGCCCCACGACGACGGCACGCTGCCCGGCGAGCGGAATGCCCTCGCGGTCCAGCAGCTCGATCACGCCCGACGGCGTGCAGGCCACCAGCGTGGCCCGGTTCTGCACGAGCAGGCCCGCGTTGATCGGCGTGAGACCATCCACGTCCTTGCCTGGCGCAATGGCCGCGAAGACCTGGTCGCTCGCCTCCGCGCCCAGCGCACGCGGCAGCGGCGCCTGCACGAGAATGCCGTCGTGGAGGGCGCTCCCGTTCAGCCGTTCCACCAGCGCGAGCACGTCGGCGAGCGCCGCCGACGCCGGCAGGCGCTCGAGATCGGCGCGGAATCCCACCTCGGCGGCTGCCCGGAGCTTGTTCCTGACGTAGACCTCCGACGCCGGGTCCTCCCCGACCAGCACGATGCCGAGGCCCGGCGGGCGACCATGCTGCGTCGTGAACGCGGCCACCTCTTCCGCCATCTCTGCCTGCAGCGTGCCCGCCAGGCGCTTGCCGTCCAGCACTCTCGCACTCATTGCCCTACCGCCTCCTCCAGCGCCCGCACGTTTTCCGGGCGGCCCAATACGACCAGTTCGTCGCCGGGCTGCACGAGCGCCTCGGACGACGGGTTGAACTCCATGCCGCCGGCGGCCCGCTTGATCGACACCACGATCAGCCCGTACCGCTGCCGCAACTCCGCATCCACGAGACTCTTCCCGGCCAGCGCGGAACCGTCCGGGACGCGCACCTGCTCCATCGACAGCTCGAGGTGCCCGGAGCTCGTCGCCAGCTGGATGAAGTCGACGACGGCCGGCCGCAACGCGCTCTGCACCATGTGGCTCGCGCCGATCTGGTACGGCGAGATGACACGGTCCGCGCCAGCGCGACGCAACTTGTCCTCGGCGTCGTCGGACTCCACGCGGGCGATGATGAACAGGTCGGGGCGGGCCACGCGCGCGGTCAGCACCGTGTAGACGTTCTCGGCGTCGGAGCCGACGGCCGCGATCAGGCCGCGTGCCCGCGCAAGCCCCGCCTTCTGCAGGACGTCCTCGCGGCTCGCGTCGGCCTCGATGGCCAGCCAGCCGCGCTCGATGATGGCCGCCACCTTTGCCGGGTTGCGCTCGATGACGACGAACGGCACACCCTGGTGCGCGAGTTCCGCGGCGATGATGCGGCCGATGCGGCCGTGACCGCAGAGGATGAAGTGGTGGTCGATCCTGTCCAGCATGCGAATGAACCGGCGGTCGCGGA
Source organism: Acidobacteriota bacterium (assembly GCA_013140955.1). Classification (GTDB taxonomy): domain Bacteria; phylum Acidobacteriota; class Vicinamibacteria; order Vicinamibacterales; family UBA2999; genus JABFRY01. The sequence goes on along the minus strand of JABFRY010000124.1, from coordinate 2,295 downwards.
AGCGACGGTGGAGCTCGCCCTCGACGACCGAGGTCACGAGCAGGGTGGCCGTGTAGAACGCCGTGCCCACGCCCCCGGCGATGAGGACCAGCGTGAAGGCCTGGCCCGCGAAGGACAGGGGGTGCACCTCCCGGAAGCCTACGGTCGTGACCGTGGTCACGGTCATGTAGAGGGCATCCCAGGTGGACCACCCCTCGATCGCCATGTAGCCCGACGTGCCACCGGCGATGATGGCCGTCATCAGGACGAGGGCCAGTCGAGGACCGCTGAGTCCCGACCACCCGGAACGACGGGAAGGCTCTGACATCGACACCGCCGGCCACCGCGAACCCGCACGGGCGCGTCTGGCGAAGCGCCACGCGTGTGCGGGAGGGTGGAGGCCGATGTCGATTCTAGTCAATGTGCCGTGCCGGCGACGGACATTCCTGACAAGCGCCACGCGGGCGTTGACTTCCATGCGGGCATGGCGGATTCTCCTCTCTGGCACCCGCGCCCCACCCACATGTCCCAGTCGTCTCCCGTCTCGCGCCGTCAGGCCTGGGGTTCCCGTGCGGGACTCGTGCTCGCCATGGCCGGCAACGCGGTGGGCCTCGGCAACTTCCTCCGGTTTCCCGCCCAGGCTGCGCAGAACGGCGGCGGCGCTTTCCTCATCCCCTATCTGGTGTCCTTCGTGCTCATGGGCCTGCCGCTTCTGTGGGTGGAGTGGGCGATCGGCCGCCACGGCGGACAGTACGGGCACCACTCCGCGCCCGGCATGTTCGATCGCCTGGGCTCGGCGCGGTGGCTGAAGTACGTGGGCGTCTTCGGGCTCTTCACGAACCTGACGATTGCCTCCTACTACTGCTACATCGAGTCGTGGACGCTCTCGTACGTGTGGCACTCAGTCGCAGGCACCTTCCTGACGGAGGATCCCCAGGTCTACTTCCCGCGGTACCTCGGAGTGGAAGCGGACTCGCTGTTCGCCTTTCCCGTGGAGGCGTTCGGCTGGTTCGTCGTGACCCTGGCGCTCAACGCCTGGATTCTGTCGCGCGGCCTGGCGCGCGGCATCGAGATCGCGGCCAAGATCGGCATGCCCCTGCTGCTCGTCTTCGCCGCCATCCTCGCCGTCCGTGGCCTGTCGCTCGAGGCAGGCGTGGATCCGGGCGTGATGCAGAGTCCGTTCGAGGGTCTGAACTTCGTGTGGAACCCCGATCTGCGGGGCCTGACCGATCCGACGACCTGGCTCGCCGCCGCCGGGCAGATCTTCTTCACCCTGTCGGTCGGCATGGGCTCCATCCACTGCTACGCCGCCTACCTGCGGCGCGACCAGGACATCGCGCTCAACGCGGCGTCCGCCGGCTGGATGAACGAGTTCGTGGAGGTCGTCCTCGGGGGCACACTGCTGCTCCCCATCGCGACCGCCTACCTCGGTCTCCAGGCCGTGCAGGCCGCCACCGCCGGCGGGAGCGGCTTCGCCCTCGGCTTCCTCACGCTGCCCACGCTCTTCAACAACTGGGGCTGGTTCGCGCCCGTCGCCGGCGCCATGTGGTTCGGCCTGCTCTTCTTCGCCGGGATCACCTCGTCGCTGGCCATGGCCCAGCCCCTGGTCGCTTTCCTCGAGGACGAGTTCGGCACCACGCGTCCCAGAGCCGTCGTGCTCTTCGCGCTCGCCACGCTCGCCCTCGGCAGCGTCTGCGTGTGGCTCTACCCGGGTGGGGCCTTCGACGAGTTCGACTACTGGACGGGAACCTTTGCGCTCGTCTGCTTCGCCCTGGGCGAGTCCATCATCTTCGCCTGGGTCTTCGGCATGGACCGCGGCTGGGCCGAGATCACGCGGGGCGCAGACCTGGCCGTGCCGCGTATCTTCCGCGTCATCATCCAGTACGTGACGCCCGCGTTCATCCTGCTGATCTTCGTGGGCGCGCTGATCAAGCCCGCCGGGGCCTGGACCGACGCCCTCGTCAGCCTGGCCGGTGGAAGCGGGTGGCCGCTGGCCGGCGACAGTGTCATCGGCCGCCTGTTCCATACGGGCGTCACCGACTACCGCTGGTTCACCGAGACGGGCGCCGGCACCCCGTACCTGATCCAGGACCTCACGCGGGTGCTGCTGCTGGCCGTCTTCGTCGGCTGCGGCTGGCTCGTCCGGCAGGCATGGCGCATGAAGGCGTCCGGGGTGCGCCGATGACGGCGCAGGCGTGGGTGATGCTGGCCGTGACGTGGACCGTCGTGAGCGCGTTCGCCCTGCGGTACTTCCTGGCCGTCCTGCGGACGCCACTCGATCCGCCGGAACCGGACCTCCCCGACGCGCGTCCCCCC
>JABFRY010000248.1 GCA_013140955.1 Acidobacteriota bacterium | reverse complement strand
CAGGTGGCCTGTACTGTCGCCGTGCTGCTCCACCCGCGTGCCCACCGTGTCCAGCAGCGTGAGCTGCAGATTGGCCAACGGCGTCCCGGCCGGCACGCGCAGGTGCCGGCCGCCCTTCACGCCGAGCGCCCGTCCCCCCGCCACCAGCGTGGGCACGTTCACGGGACGGTGCTGGTTGGAGTCGCTCATCCCTGCCCCGAACAGCACCACCGTGCGATCGAGAAGCGACCCCGCACCCTCTGCCATCGACTGCAGCCGCGCGGGGAACTCGCCCGCGAGCCCCACGTGGTACCGGTTGACCATCGCCTGCCGCGCGAGCCGGGCCGGGTCGCCCTCGTGGTGCGAGACCGCGTGGCTGCCCTCACTCACGCCGCTCTCGGGAAACATCCGATCGCTGCGTTCCCGCACCATCAGGAGCGTGGCGACGCGGGTGGTATCGGCCTGCAGCGCGAGCGCCAGCAACTCGAACATCAACCGCGCGTGGTCCCGGTAGCTGATCGGGATGCCGGTAAAGCCAGCCACATCGGCGGCCACGGGCTCACGTGCCGCCTGCTGCTCCGCGGTGCTGATGTGACGCTCCACCTCACGGATGGCGTCGACATAGCCGGCCACGGTGGCGCGGTCGCGCGTGCCGACACGGCGGCTGAGCGCCGCAAGGTCGGCCGTGACCGAATCGAGGATGCTGCGGTCGCGCCGGCGGTCCGCGGCCTGCGCGGCTGGTGTCCGTCCGTCGCCGAAGAGCCGCTCGAAGACCGACCGCGGATCGGCGTCCATGGGTAGCGGCGTCGTGCGGTCCCGCCACGCGATCGTCGACACATACGTGCAGGCAAATGCCGGCTCGCAGGCGCGCGAGATCTCCACGGATTCCAGCGCCAGCTCCAGGGACCGGAGCGGCGTGCCATCCCCGATGGCGCCCGCGGCCACCTGGTCCATCGACACACCGGCTTCCACGTCGGAGCCCTCGGTGCGCCGGGCGTGGGTCCCGGTCAGCCAGGCAGGCTGGATGCGGGAGTGCAGCCCGCCCATCTCGCTCGACCCGCCCAGCCGGTTATCGAGTCCGCTCACCACGAGCAGTTGATTGCGCACAGGCGCCAGTGCGCTGAGCGTGGCGGGCAGAACGAGGGCACCGTCGGCCCCCGGCGTCCACTCGGCCATGTTCATGCCGTTGCCCAGGTAGATCGCCACAAGGCGTGCGGGCGCCGAGGCCGGTCCGGTCTGCGCACCGGAGGACGCCATCGCATCCAGCCACGGCAGGGCGAGGGAGATCCCGGCTCCCCGCAACAGCGTGCGCCGATCCAGTGGGTGAGTCTTCATCCGGGACGAACGAATTATAGGAGCGGCCGCGGCTCCACGTCGGGCCGGAACAGGCCGGAACAGGCCGGAACAGGCCGGGACAGGCCGGGACAGGCCGCGACAACGACAGCGAGCGACGCCTTACTGCAGGCTGGAGGCAAGCCGGGGCGATGACATGAGGTCACCCAGGTTGGCCCAGCGCCTGGCGCGGTCCTCGCCGGACGTGCGTGCGAGCCAGCCCTCGACCAGTTCACGGCCCCGGGTGTAGTTGATGACGTAGCTCCGGTATTGCCTGATGAAACGCACCCGCTGCTCCGCGCGCGGGCGCGAATGGAGCGCGTACTCCTCGAGCCACTGGACCGCACCCTCGTCATCGAGCCGGCCGTCGAGCAAGCGCCGGGCGGCCTCCGTGCCGGCGTGCGAGAGCTTCTCGACCAACGCACTCACCGTCGCATACCGCGTGGCCGTCGATGGGTCGAGTCCGGCCAGCGGGAAGAGCACGTCGCGCTCGAAGGCGAGCCGTTCCGGCGCCGGAAAGGCCATGTCCGCCGCGCAGTTCGCAATGCCCTCCGCCACCAGCGACTGCGGTGAGAACAGCGGATAGACCGTGAACTCCATCCAGCCCCGCTCCCCCACCAGGTGCTGCTCCAGCAGCACGTTGTGCACGTGGTGACCGGGATACCCTTCGTGCGCGGCGAGGTCGAGCGCCCGGTCGATGTGCACGGGCAGGTCGGTATTCACCTGAATCAGCGAGCGGAACTGCCCCTGATACCAGTTGTAGCCACTCCAACTCTTCCCCGTCACGAACTCGAGGGTGAACGCCTCGGAGGCGGGCAACGGCAGCGCCCTCACCGTCCGTTCGCGGCACGCACCGATGGCTGCCTCGAACGTGCGGGACAGACGTTCCGGCGGCACGATGAACTGACTCCGGAACGCCACGTAGCGATCCAGCACCGTACCTGCCCCAGGGAGTGCCCGATCCAGCACATCGACCACCACCTGGAACTCGCCCTCCGCGCGTGCAGGCGCCGCCGCGTCGTAGAGCGCCACCGACTCCTCGTCAAACGGCAGACGGAGGCCCTGGAGTCCGGCGAGGTGCGTCCGGAGCGCCCCGAGCTGCTTGATGAGAAACGTCTTCCGCCAGCCGGACATCAGCGCCTCCCGCTCCGCGCCGGCGGGCAGGGAGTGGTCGAGCGACCCGAGTCTCCGCAGGATCTGGTCCACCTCCAGGCCAAGCTCCGTCAGCGTCCGGGGTTGCGCCTCGAACGCGGCCTTCCATGCAGGTGGACCGTAGTAGGCGTCCACGTAGTCCGGGTCGTGCGGACCGACGGCGAGCACGAGGGCCACATACTGCTGCGCGATATCCTGAAGAGACGCCACGACCGTACCCTCCGCATTCACACACACTATCGACATGACTCTGGACGAACGACAGGAAATGCTCAAGATCGTGGAGGCGCACGAGCGGACGCTCGGCGTCGCCGAGGCCTGTGCCCGCACCACGCGCGACCTGGCCGCCGAGGTGGGACGCGGGAGCGTGCCAGCCAAAGAGGACCTCCTGCAGACGGTGCAGGAAGCGGAACGCGTGCTCACTGAGTGTGCCGGCGTCAGGCAGGAGATCGAGCGGCTGCTCCGTCAGTTGCGCTGACCGCCTCCACGCGCGTGCCGCTGCCAGGCAGCCGCACTTCCACGGTGGTACCCGGCAGGTCCGTGGCGACAATCCTGATGCTTCCCTTGAACAGCCGGACAATCTCGCGAGAAATCGCGAGCCCCAGCCCGGCGCCACCGGTCCGGCGCGACCGTGATGCGTCCAGGCGGTAGAACCGCTCGAATACCCGCTCCCGCTCCGCAGCGGGAATACCCGGCCCGGTGTCGCGCACCTGGATCACGACGGTGTCGGCGGCCCAGGTCCCGTCGCCGGGTTCGACCCGCGCCGTTACCGAGACGGCGCCACCGTCCCGGTTGTACTGCACCGCGTTCTGCACGAGGTTGTCGAATACACGGCCGAGCAGTCCCGCCTCCGCATACACGACCATCGCCGCGGGCACATCCACCGACAGCACGACGCCGGCGGAGGCGGCCGCGTCTGCCGCCCGCGCCATCACCTCACGCCACACCGCCAGCAGCGGAAGGTCCGTAATCGGCGGCGCCACGTTCTCCTGCGCCCGCACCAGGAGCATGAGGTCCTCGGTGAGCCGTCCCATCCCGCGCAGCCGGCTCTGCACCTCCCCCAGCACGCGGCGATACTCGTCGCCGTCGCGCTCGCGCTTCAGCGCCACGTCCACTTCGCCCAGCATCACCGTCAGCGGGCTGCGCAGTTCGTGGGACGCGTCAGCGGCAAACCGGCGATTTGCGTCGAGCGCACCGTGGAGCCGCTCCAGCATCCGGTTGAGCAGGCCGGTCATCCGGCCGATCTCGTCGTCAGCGCCCAGTGGGGCCAACCGGGTCTCGAACTGCCCCTCGGCAATGGCCGCCGCGCGTTCGGTGATCATCCGCACTGGCCGCAGCGCACGTGACGCGAGGGACAAGCCCACCAGCGCGGTGACCACCATGCTGCCGATCCACACGCCACCCAGCAGCCATCGCAGGTCGCCCAGCGTGGCCTCCAGTGTGTCGGTGAACAGGCCCACGGCCACCACGTAGCGCTCTGGTCCGGCCGTCGCCAGGCCGACCATCCGGCCCGGCCGGCCGCCCACGGCCACCTCGACGAGCGGCGAGGCGCCGCCGAGCGTC
>JABFRY010000234.1 GCA_013140955.1 Acidobacteriota bacterium | reverse complement strand
CCCTCAGCGCGCGCGCGCGTCGAGCCAGCGCGCGGCACTGCCCGCCTGCTCCGTGCGAAACGTGCGGCAGGCTTCCACGCGTTCGAGTGCCTGCCGGAGGGCGCGCTCGGCCACGGGCGTGGGGTTGGCGGCGAAGAACGCGGTGACGTCCCTGGCGGCGTCCGTCGTGCAGAAGTTGCCGAGCGCCGAGACGACGCCCGGCAGCCCCTGAAACGCGTCGAGCTTGGCTGAGATGTCCGCCCAGCGGGCCTGCACGAATGCCCACGTCATGTCGCGCGCCGCTGGCTGCGCGAGCAGCCCGCCGATGAGCCCGCTCGCGTCCTGGCTCCTCACCTCGTCGGACAGCGCCAGTGCCAGCGTCGCCTGCACCTGTGCCGGGCTCGTGAACCACGGCAGGGCGTTGAAGAACTGGTAGAAGGTCTCGGGCTCGGTGCCGAGCGTTCGCAGCCGGGCACGGTAGCGCTCGTACAGCGCGTCATCGGCGCCGATCGCCGCCGTGCGCAGCACCACGGGTGCGAGCGCCGCGGGCAGGGCGTCCGGCTGCGCGAGGTAGTCGAGCGCGAGGCGGCGCGCCTGCTGTCGCACATCTCCGTCGCCGGCCGTGACCCCGAGCAGGCCGATCAGTTCCGCGCGTCGGAGGAGGGTATCGGGATCTTCGCCCGCGCGCAGCGGGCCAAGGGCGGCCAGGGCCGGGGCGAAGTGCTCGCGGAGCCACGCCTGGTAGCGCGGGGTGGCCGGGCCTCCGCCGAGCGTGCCGGCGACCTCACCGAGCCGACCCGACAGCGCCTGGAGGATATCGACGGACGCATCGTCGGCCAGGGCGTCGGCGACGTCGAGGAACAGGCCCAGGTCGTGGCGGCCACTCCTGGCCATCCACCACTCGTCGGCCAGCAGGGCCAGGCGGTCGGTCGCAGGCCGTGCGTCGAGCGCCGGACCGGCGAGCCGTCGCAGATCGTCGGCCGCATAGGCTGACAGGTAGTAGCCACTGCTTCCCGCGTTGAGGAAGGGCTCGGCAGCGCACCCCGGCACCGTGATCTCCGTCCGCGGCTGGCTCACGAGGTGGCACTGGGGCGCCCCCCCGGCCTGCGCGAGACAGACCGGGAACGTCCAGGTGGCGCCTCCGGTCGCCGAGGCCGCCGAGGTGCCAGACGCCGACGGCGTGAACCGCTCCTGCGTGACGGTGATGACCGTCTCGTCCGCGCGGCAGCGCGTCTCGATGTCGATGACCGGCACCCCGGGCTGGGCCACGTAGCTCCGCATGATGCGGTCCACCGGCTGCCGCGTCACACGGGAGACCTCGTCCCAGAAGTCTTCGGCCGCGGCGTTGCCATAGGCATGCCGCTGCAGGTACGAGGACACGCCCCGTCGGAACGGCTCCTCACCGACGAACGCCTCGACCATGCGGAGCACGGCTGCCGACTTCTCGTACGCGATACCGTCGAACACCTCGCCGATCTCGGCGGGCGTCTGGACGTTCGTGCGGATGGCCCGCACCGAGGGCAGCGCATCGAGTGCCACCGCCTCCTGGGTCGCGGTGGCGTCGTCGAGCGCCACATCCCAGTCGGGCCGCCACTCCGCCAGCGGCTTGCTCGCGAGCCACGTGGCGAAGCCCTCGTTCAGCCAGAGGTCGTTCCACCACTGCATCGTGACGAGGTTGCCGAACCACTGGTGCGCGAGTTCGTGGGAGATGACGGAGGCAATGCTCTTCTGCACGTCCTCGGATGCCCGCCCTGGCTCGGCCAGGAGCAGGCGTTCGCGGAACGTGATGGCCCCGGCGTTCTCCATCGCGCCAGCGGAGAAATCAGGAACGGCGATGATGTCCAGCTTGCCGAACGGATACGGAATGCCGAAGTAGCGGTTGAAGTAGGCGAGCTGGAACTCCGCGGCCTCGAGCGCGAACGCCGTCAGTGGCAGCTTGTCGGGCGTGGCACACACGCGGATCGGCGTGCCGTCGGACTCGCCGCTCCGGCACGCGAAGTCGCCCACGAGCAGGGCGACCAGGTACGTGGACATCCGGGGCGTGCGCGCGAAGGTGAACGTGTGGCGCCCGGCGCCCGGGCCCTGGGTGTCCGACAGCACGGCCCCGTTGGAGATCGCGCTGTCGCCCTGGGCCACCGTGAGCGAGATGTCGAACGTGGCCTTGTAGGCCGGTTCGTCGAAGGACGGAAACGCGCGCCGCGCATCGGTGGCTTCCATCTGCGACACGGCGTACCGGCGGCCGTTGGCGCGACTCAGGTAGAAGCCCCGCAGCTGGTCGTTGAGCACGCCAGTATAGCTGATGTCGATGGTGGCCGGGCCGGCGGGCAACTCGCGCGGCAGCGTGAGCGTCATCGTCTCCGTCTCTGGAGACGGCCGCGCGACGGCGGTGACGGCCACGTCGCCCGAGCGGACCTCCACCCGATCGAACGTGAGTTCGGCCGCATGCAGCACGATCGTGCGCGCGGGTACCTCCAGCCGCACGTCGATGGTGGCTCGCCCCTCGAAGGTGGCGGCCGCCAGGTCGGGCGCGAACCACAAGGTGTAATGCTCGGGCGTCACGGTGGCGGGCAGTCGCTGCGCCAGCGCCGGCGATGCGAGGCCGACGCCGAGCAGCAGGGTCAGGACCAGTGTGCGCATGGACATGATCAACGCTCCGCAGTGGCGGGGACGTACGAACCGGACTCGTGCGCGGTTCTCCAGGTGTGCACCACCGATCGAAGGGCGGTGGCCACCTGGGAGGAGGCCGCGCGGTCGTGCAGGGCTGGCGCCCTGGTGCCGGTGGGCGTGGCCCGTGTCGTCACGGTGACGGTGTCTCTCGGGCTCGGGGGCGTCAGGGTGGCGGAGGCCATCGCGCGCTGCTCCTGGGCCACCCGTGTGAGGTGATCGGGTCGCTGACTGAACGCGCGAAGGGCTCCGTCGGCGGCCGGTGGCAGGTCGGTCGGCGCGGCGGCGAGCCATCCGCCGATGCGAAGCAACCCGATGCGTGCCAGCCATGGGGCGACGGGCGAGCCTTCCATCGGGCTCCAGGCCGGGGTGCCGGTCGCGCCGGTCGCGGGATCGATGAGCACCAGGGCGGCGGTGTCGTCCGGATAGGTACGGGCGAAGGCCGTGGCAAACCAGGCGCCGCTCCCGTGCCCGGCCAGGACATAGGGGCCCGGTTCTCCCGCGCGCTGCAGCAGGGCGTGGAGGTCGGCGGAGACCCCGCTGGGGTCGAAGGGCACGTCGCCGGCTTCGCTCCATCCGAGGCCGGCCCGGTCGTAGGCACAGCTGCGGATCGACGGCTGGAGCAGGTCCTGCACGAGCGTCCACCCGGAAGACACCCCTCCCACAGGCGCCTCGAGCACGACGGTCGGCGACCCGTCTCCCACGCAGGCGATGTGCAGCTGGTGGGTGCCGACGCTCACCAGGCGGCCGGGGTGGGGAAGCCGGCGACGTTCGAGCGCCGTGGCGACACCCTGGTAGGTGGCACCGGCGAGCGCGGCGAAGACCAGCGCCGCCAGGATCCGGAGGAGCGTGCGTGCCAGGCTCATCGTGCCGGATCCATGCCGGTCACTCCGGGTCGCTCCCGAGCCCGTACTTCTCGATGCGCGTGTAGAGCTGCGCGCGGGTCAGGCCGAGCAGCTTCGCGGCCCGTGTCTTGTTGTGGCGGGCCTGTGTGAGCGCCTTGATGACGAGCGCCCGCTCGATGGCGTCGATGTCGACGCCGCCCGCGGGGAGCGGCCCGGCACCGGTGAGATCCTCGGCGGAGGGGCGAGCCCGGTAGGGTGCCACCGGCAGGTGCTCGCTGCGGATGTGGCCACCGTCGGCCAGGATGACGGCCCGCTCGATGGCATTGCGCAGCTCGCGGACGTTGCCGGGCCAGGCGTAGTCGAGCAGGTACTCGCGGGCCTCGCGCGAGATGCCCGCCGCGCGCCGTCCCGTGGTCTGGCCGAGCTCCTCGAGAAATGCCTGCGCCAGTTCGAGGATGTCGTCGCGGCGTTCGCGGAGCGGCGGCAGGGGAATCTCGAACACGCCGAGGCGGTAGTAGAGATCCTCCCGGAACTCGCCGCGACGCA
>JABFRY010000531.1 GCA_013140955.1 Acidobacteriota bacterium | reverse complement strand
GTCCACGATGACGGCGGCACCCGGCAGGCATTCGAGGTCGTGCTCATGGACCTCGATCTGCCCAGGCTCGACGGCGTCGAAGCCGCTCGACAGCTGCGAGCCATGCTTGGCCCCGCCTGCCCTCCGATCGTGCCGCTCACCGGGAGCGTCTCGGCCGACAGCCGTCGCCGCTGCGCGGAGGCCGGGATGGCCGGCTTCCTGGCCAAGCCCGTCTCGGCCGAGGCACTCCGTCAGACGCTGTGCGACGTGGTGCGCGCAGACCGTTCCCCGCGCTCTTAGCCCCGTCTAATTTCGCGCCGCTACAGTGAATCAGCCCGTCCCCCTGGGCTGCAGTGCGTCTGATTCTGCGCGCTGCGTCTTCAGCCAGGAGAGAGCACCGATGAAGTACTTGATGGCCCCGGTGGCCCTGCTCGCGCTCTGCACGGCCGCGAGCGCCAGCACCGCCTATGGCACCCTGAACAACTTCGACGTCGTCAACGACACGGGCCAGGTCTGCCACGGGTTCGAGATCGAGATCGAGGACGTACACAGCACCGACATCACCTATACCTACGACTACAACCACTACGGCACGCCGAAGATTCGCGAAGACAATTCCGATCCGCTGCACCCACGGGTCTTCATCCGGTACGAGAGCGCCAAGGATGCGGCCGGCGCGTTCTCGTCGTACACGGCGGTGCCCGCCGGTCCGCTCTCGCCGACAAACGGGCACCAGTGCACCAATCCCGGTGTGAATCTCGGATGCGAGCACTTTGGCGTGGGGTATCGCACGGCGCCGGGAGCCGTCCGATACAACTGGCTGGTCGACGACGGCGCCGGCACGCTGGTGCACGGCCCCGCGGTCAACATCGCGACGCCCTCGTGGACCTATGTGCCGCCGGTCGGTGCGGCGCCTGCCCGCGTGCAGGCCGTGATCGAAGCACCGGAGCCGCCCGAGGTCCACGCCAAGGAGTTCGGCGAGGCCGTGTGGGTGAAGGCCATCAAGACGACGTCGCACAACAACGGCCGCGTGGACCTCGAGGACCTGGTGTCGGACGATCCCGACGACGCCAACGAGCGGAACTGGCGCAATGGCGAGCCCGACGAAGTCGAGGTCGAGTGGGAGATCCTCCAGGAGGAGTTCAGCAAGCCGGGTGAAGGGAATGCCGAACTCGCCGGCGGCGAGGATGAACTGCCGGGTGGCGACGAGGTGGTGACGCGCCGCTACGAGTTCTACAAGTACGCCGGGCCCTACGACGACGAGTCGAACGAAGCGCTCTGCGACAAGTATCCGGATCCCAACCCCAACCAGCCCGAATGCGACGTCGAACTGCTCGGCGACTATATCGGGGCGCAGATGGCCGGGTTCAACGTCGAGGCGCCCCTCGGGTTGATCGAGCACCTGCAGGAGGGCAACGTCAACGAGGCGTACGTCGATCGCGCGGTCGTCGTTGGGGGCAACACCCCGTATGTGACGACGATTACCGGCGGCGCGCTGCCGCTCGGCCTCGAGCTCGAGTCCGAGACCGGCATCCTCTCCGGCACGCCGCTCCAGTCCGGGCTCTTCACGTTCACCGTCAACGCCACGGATGCCGATGCGGTGAACGTCGTCCGGCTGTACGAACTCGATATCGTGGCGGGCCCGCCACAGCCCGTTGTCGCCGACGTCGATGGTGACAGCGATGTGGACCTCAACGACCTCGTCCTGATGCGCGCGCGGTTCGGCCAGGTGGCGACGGGTCCCGATGACGTCGCGGACCTGAATCACGACGGTGTGATCAACGTCCTCGACTACAGGACCGCCGTCACGCTCTGCACCAGGGCGCGCTGCGCCGTTCAGTAGTACCGACGCTCACTTGAAAGCGAGACACGAGATGATCAGACAGGCATGGATCGGGATGTGGGCAGCCGCGCTGCTGCTGGCTGGCAGCGGGCACGTGCAGGGTGCGACGCTGGCCGTGGACATGGTGCCGGGGGGCGCGCTCGACGCGTCGCTCGGCGTCGAGACCGGTGACGGGTTCGACGTGGACGTGCTCGTCCAGGACGTGCTGGACCTGGCCGCGTTTCAGTTCGACCTGACGTTCGACGCTGCCCTGCTGACGGCCACGTCCGTCACGAGCGGCGACATCTTCGGGCTGGATACCTTCCCGATCGACGACAGCATCGGCGCCGGCGCGGTGAGCTTTGCCGAGATCTCCCTCGGTGCGTTCGGGGTGGACGTCCCCGGGTCGGCGCTGCTCGCCCGCATTCACTTCACGGCGCTTGCCGCGGGTGTGGCCGTGCTGGACCTCGGCGGGTCGATCCTGGGCGACTCCCTTGGTGGCCCGATCGACGTGCTGGGCGAGGCGGATGGTTCGCTGACGATCCGCCAGCCCCCAGGCAACGTACCCGAACCGTCGGTGGCGCTGCTGTCCCTGTTGGCCGCCTGCGGCCTCGGGTTCAGGAGCCGGCGCGGTCGGCGAGGCGCGGTCGCCAGCCGATAGCGGTTGTGACACGGCGGGCGAGGGCCTGGGCCATCAGAGGGGTTCAGGGCCTTGCCCGTCGGCGGTGGCGGGACACCGGCGTGGCTCGCATGCACCGCCAGCGGCCGCCACCCGCGCCGGCACGGCGAGCACTACCGTCGCCGTGCGCATCGCCTGAGTCTGGATGTCCACGTCCGCACGGGCGACCTCAGGTGATATCTCAGACTCAATCGCAGTGATCTCATGGCGGCCATGGCTCGTACACGCCAGGCGACCCGCGCGTCCCGTGCCACCACTCGCCAGAGACGGCCCTCGTCGGCGCAGGTTCGGTTCCTTCTGCGACTTCCGACAGCACTCCATGAGGGGTTGGTGGCGCGTGCGGCCGCCCTCGGTCTCTCTTTGAACGAATACTGCGTGCGCCGGCTCGGCGCGCCCGAACCGCCCGCGTCTGTGCTCGAGTCAGCTGGCCTGTTTCGGCACGCGGAGGCGGTAGCAGGATCGCGTCTGGCTGGTCTGCTGGTGCACGGGTCCGTCGTGCGGGGGGAGGCGCGCACGTCGTCAGACCTGGACGTCCTGATCGTGGTGGACACGGCACTGCCCCTGACGCGCGGCCTCTACCACGCGTGGGACGCGGGAGATCCGGCCGCGGAGGGTCGCGCGGTCGACGCACACTTCGTCCACCTGCCCTCCGAGCCCGAGCGTGCCGGAAGCGCGTGGTGCGAGGCCGCGGTGGAGGGGCTCCTGTTGTGGGATCGGGATGGGCGTGTCCAGCAGGCGCTGGTCGCCATTCGTCGGGCCATCGCGGGTGGACGGCTCGTGCGCCGGCAGTTGCACGGACAGCCCTACTGGACGGTGGCGGCCTGATGCAGAACCGGGATCTGGCTGGCGACCATGTTCGTCGCGCCCTGGCGCGGCTGAAGGCCCTGGATACGCTCTTCGATGAGGCCAGCTGGGCGGACGTGGTGCGAGAGTCGCAGGAGGTCGTGGAACTCGCCCTCAAGGGGCTTCTGCGCGCGCATGGCGTCGAGCCGCCTCGTATTCACGATGTGGCAGACGTGCTGGAGGCGGAGCAGGCCCGGCTGCCCAAGGGGCTCCTGGCGCACGTGCCGCGCCTGGCCCAGATCTCCCGAGGGCTTCGGCGCGATCTTGAACTGGCCTTCTACGGGGCGGAGGACCTGACGCCTTCCGACTTCTACCGGCAGACCGACGCGACAGCGGCGCGCGACGCCGCCCGCTTCGTGGTCGAACAGATCCGTCCGCACGTGCGCTGAGTCGATACCGTCGGCGCATCGTTGCCTGGAATCGGGCCACGAGCTGAGGAGGACATGGCGCGCCGGGCTGCGGGTGGCAGCCCGGCACGCGGGTTCAGTTGCTCAGCGTGTGCGTCTGTGCCGAGATCCCGTCGGGACCGCGCGTGTTCTCGCCGGCGCTGACGCGGAAGCCGCCGGTGCCCGCGGTGCCGATGGTGAAGGCATTGCTGCCGGACACGGACGATCCGGCGCTCATGAGAATGCCGATCGAGGGCCCACCGGCACCGCCGGCGCCGTCCCCACCGTCGCCGCCCTTCCCGCCGCTGCCGCCGCGTCCGCCGGCACCCTGAAACGC
>JABFRY010000075.1 GCA_013140955.1 Acidobacteriota bacterium | reverse complement strand
GCAGTGGGCCGTGCCGGCCGCCGAGTGCGAGGCCGACAACCACGAGATCGTGCACCGGGCCTCCGGACGCCGGCTGCCGTTTGCCGCGCTCGTGCCGGCCGCAGCCCGCCTGCCGGTGCCCGCGCCCGAGACGCTGCAGTTCATGCCCAGGACCGCGTGGAAATTCGTCGGGAAGGACACCTCCATCTACGACCTGAGCGACATCATCACCGGCAAGGCGCAGTTTGGTCTCGACACGTTTCGTGACGGCATGGTGTACGCCTCCATCGAGCACCCGCCGGTGGTGGGCGGGACGATCAGGAGCCTCGACGACGGCGCCACCCGCCGCGTCCGCGGCGTGCTGCAGACCATCAGGCTCGACGCGCCGACGCCGCCCCTGATGTTCAAGCCGCTCGGCGGCGTGGCCGTCATCGCCGACAGCACCTGGGCGGCGCTCCAGGGACGCCGGCAGCTGTCGATCGCCTGGAACGATGGGCCGAACGGCCGTTTCGACAGCGATGCCTTCGGGCGTCAGCTCGTGGACACGGTGACGCAGCCGGCCCGGGTGGCACGCAACCTGGGCGACGTGGATGCGGTGTTCGCCGCAGGGGGACGGACGCTCGAGGCCACCTACACGACGCCGATGGCGGCGCACGCCGCCATGGAGCCGCCGGCGGCCGTCGCCGAGTATCGCGACGGCGCCGTCACGGTGTGGACCGCCACGCAGAACCCCCAGGCCGTGCAGGATACGGTGGCCCAGGCGCTCGGCATCGACAAGACGGCCGTCACCTGCCACGTCACGCTGCTGGGCGGCGGCTTCGGCCGCAAGTCGAAGCCGGACTACGCGGCGGAAGCGGCCATCCTGGCGCGCGAGGTCGGGCGTCCGGTGAAGGTGGTCTGGACGCGTGAAGACGACATCCGCTTCGACTTCTACCACGCGGCCGCGGCGGTGCATCACAAGGCCGTCGTGGACGGGCGCGGCAGGCCCACGGCGTGGCTGCAGCGCTCGGCCTTCCAGCCGATCCAGTCGACCTTCGAGGCCGGCGCGCGGTATCCCGGCCCATTCGAGCTGGATCTCGGGCTCACCGACCTCCCCTACGACGTGCCGAACCTCCGGGCCGAGAACGGCCCCGCCGATGCCCACGTGCGCATCGGCTGGTTCCGCGCGGTGACCAACAACTTCCACGTCTTCGCGGCCGGCAGCTTTGCCGACGAACTGGCGCAGGCCGCCGGGCGCGATCCGCTGGAGTTCCTGCTCGACATGCTCGGCCCGGCGCGCATCCTCGACCTCACCGGACAGGGATTCGAGTACTCCAACTACGGCGCGCCGTACGACAGGTACCCCATCGACACGGGCCGGCTGCGCCGCGTGCTGGAGATCGCGGGCGAGCGGGCAGGCTGGGCAAACCGTCCGCGCGGGAACGGGCGCGGCATGGGCATCGCCGCGCACCGCAGCTTCAACACCTACGTCGCCTCGGTCGTGGAGGTGGCGATGGACGCCGCCGGCCAGCTCACGATTCCTCGCGTGGTGCAGGTGGCTGACGCCGGGCTCATCGTGAATCCCGACCGGGTGCGCGCGCAGTTCGAAGGCGCCGCCGTGATGGCCGTGAGCCTGGCCCGGTTCGGCGAGATCACGGCCGCCAACGGACGCATCCAGCAAAGCAACTTCCACGACTTCCGGGTGGCGCGCATGGGCGACGCCCCGCGCCAGGTGGACGTGCACCTGGTGGAGAGCGACGCACCGCCCACCGGCGTCGGCGAGCCCGGCGTGCCGCCGGTGATCGCGGCGCTGGCCAACGCCGTGTTCGCTGCCACGGGCAGGCGCGTACGCGACCTGCCGCTGTCGAAGACGCCGCTCGTCTGACCCGGTGCGGGTGCGGACACCCCGCACACGACGCTCGGCTACGTCGCGCTCGCGGCGAGGCGTTCGGCCCGTGACGCGATGGCGGCCGCGCAGGTCTCGAGCGCCCCGGTCTCGAGTACAGACAGGCTGGGACTGTTCGGCAGCGAGGGCACCTGCGCGACGACGGCGTCCGAGAGTTCCCGTACACGACGGCGAACGAAGGGGGCCGCCAGGCCGACGTCGGCGGCAAACGCCGGCCACGTCGCCGGGCCCATGGCGTCGAGCATGTCGTGCTTCGCGATCTTCATGGCGAAGCGCGGCGACAGGTCCGGATAGGCCACCGTGGACAGGAGGTCGTAGAACGGCGCGAGGGTCGCGCCACCCGCCTGGTAGAGAAGGCTGAAGTTCTTGCCGTGCGCATCGGCGTTGCCGACGATCACGTTGAAGATGGCCGCGTCCAGGAGGGCGAGCACGGCGATGGCCGGTACCGTGGTCGCCCGGCGCAGCAGGTCGAAGCTGGCGGCGAACGTGGGACCACCCTCGGCCGCGTACTTCCGCTCGGGCGGCACGCCGGGCGCCTGGCAGAAGTCTTCCTGGTGCAGCCGGTGCGTTCGTCCGCTCGCATCGACGCGGCGGTCGTAGCGCGTGACGAGCAGGTAGGGCCGTCCGGCAACCGCGCGCACCGTGACCGGCGCCACGGGCAGGCCGACGGCAGCGGCCAGCGTCATCACCAGCGCTTCGTTCTCCGTCGTATGCGGGAAGCGCGTGATGGCCGGCTTGAGGATGTGCGTGGTGGGCTGCCCGGGCGCCGGCAGTGCCACACGGCCGTCGATCAGGACGAGGGGCACCTTGGCCTGCGCCCCGGCCAGGGAGAGGCGCAGGCCCTCGCGGCCTGCGAGCAGGGGGCGCGTCGGCAGTGTCTCCAGCAGATCCACCAGGGCCTCGTCGCTGAGCGGACGCGGCGTGCCGGTCGGGTCGGGCATCGGCGGTGCGTCGCCCTCCGGCCAGAGCGTGAGCGCGCCGGCCACGTCGCCACCCAGCGCGTCGAGGAACGCGAAGTCGTTGGCCCTCGAAATGCCAAGGGCGCCCGCGATCGCGTCGCGCTGCGACGCCTCCGGCAGCAGGCCCGCAAAGAACGGCCGGCACCGGCGCTGTGGAAAGGCGTCCTCCTGCTTGGGGAGCGAGCACGAGATGGACGGACGGGAGGCGTCGGCCAGCCACTGGGGCGCATAGGCGAAGCGCATCTCGCCATGCTGATTCACCTGCAGCGTGCCGACGATGGCCCCGTCCCACCAGACCGAGAGCGCCTGTCTCACGCGTGATCCCCGGGCGGCGCCGGCGGCGTGACCTGCAGCTGGCAGCCCAGGGCGTGGAGCACCGCCAGCACCTTGGCGAGGCGCACGGTGGGTTTTCCGCGCTCCAGCTCGACGAGGAAACGGAGTCCGACCCCCGCCGCCGCCGCCAACTGGTCCTGACGCAGGCCCTGCGCAAGACGCGCAGTCCGGACGACAGCGCCAATCTCTTCGACAGTCATATCTGTGTTCCCGATCGGGAATATCTTCCCCGGCCGCCGTGCGAATGTCCAGGGGATTTCCCGATCGGGAATTCTGACCTCTGCTGGCCCGCCGAATCGGCTAGTATTCCCGATCGGGAACACCGGGAGGCGGTCCACACGCCGCCCCGCGCCCCATGCCCCGCCCAGGCCAGCCTTCGACGCCCTCGCCCCCACGCCGGCCATCTCGTCGCCAATCAGACGCAGGCCCCTCGCGCAGAAGGACTGACACAACCGCCCTCACCACCGCGCTACCATCCGGGAGTGACATCGTCGGAGGCACCCCCATCCGTGCTGCGTGACTGGCTCAGGCGTCACCGCAGGGTCTTCGCGCTGACCGGGGCCGGTGTGAGCACCGCGTCGGGCATTCCCGACTACCGCGACGAACAGGGGGCATGGAAGCGGCGCCCGCCGGTGACCATCCAGGCGCTGCGCGCCGAGCCGGGGATCTACCGCCGCTACTGGGCGCGTGCCTATGCCGGGTGGCCGCACGTCTCCACCGTCTCGCCCTCTGGGGCACACCGGGCGTTTGCGGCGTGGGAGGCCACCGGGTCGCTGCTCCACGTCGTGACCCAGAACGTGGACGGCCTGCACCAGCGGGCGGGACACCGCGCGGTCATCGACCTGCACGGGCGCCTCGACACGGTGGTGTGTCTCGGTTGCCGGGCCCGCACGCCACGCGTGCACCAC
>JABFRY010000389.1 GCA_013140955.1 Acidobacteriota bacterium | reverse complement strand
GACTCGGCCGGGTTGTTCATCGTGATCGGCGTCCGGCTCCGCGGCGCGGGCGCAGGCAGGGCAGGCGCCTCACCCGTGGCGACGGGTCGGAGCCAGAAGAGGAAGCGCACGCACTCCTCTTCGACCCGGGCCTTCATGTCCTGGAAGAGCGCAAAGCTCTCCTTCTTGTACTCCACCAGTGGATCGCGCTGGCCGTACCCGCGGAGGCCGATACCCTCCTTGAGGTGGTCGAGGGAGTACAGGTGGTCTTTCCACTGTGTATCCACGATCTGGAGCATGACGTCACGCTCCACGCGTCGCAGCACGTCGCCGACGACGGCTTCCTTCTGCTCGTAGGACTCGCGGGCCGCCTTCCACAGGGTATCGGCCATCGCCTCCGGGCCGAGGTCGGCCAGGCCGAGCGCCGTGACGTCCTCCGGCGACAGACCGAAGAGCCGCGTGGCTTCCCGTTCGAGGCCGGCGACGTCCCAGGCGTCCACGTCGGCGTCCTTGGCGACGTAGCGCTCGACGATGTCGTCCACGAGGTCCTCGGCGAGCGCCAGCACGTAGGCGCGGGTGTCCACCACCTCGTCCTCGGTCAGGTGCACGCGACCTTCGAGAATCTCGCTGCGCAGCGTGTAGACGCTCTCGCGCTGCTTGTTCATGACGTCGTCGTACTCGAGCAGGTGCTTCCGGACCGAGAAGTTCTGCGCCTCGACCTGGTGCTGCGCGCGCTCGATGGCCCGGCTCACCATGCCGTGCTCGATGGGGACGCCTTCCTCCATGCCCAGGCGCTGCATGAGGCCGGAGATCCGGTCCGACCCGAAGATGCGCATCAGGTCGTCTTCGAGCGACAGGTAGAAGCGCGACGACCCGGGATCGCCCTGCCGGCCGGCGCGTCCGCGCAACTGGTTGTCGATGCGCCGCGCCTCGTGGCGCTCGGTACCGATGATGTGCAGCCCGCCCAGCCGGATGACCTCGTCGTGCTGCGCTTCGGTCTCCGTGCGGAAGTGGGTGAAGATCCGTTCCCAGTCCTGACGGGGCACCCGGAAGAAGCCGTCCACGTGGAAGAAGTAGACGAACTCCTCGTCATCGACGAACCGCTCGTCGCCCTTGGCCAGGCGTTCGGCCACCTGTTCGGCGATGGCCTGCTGCCGCGCCATGTGTTCGGCGTTGCCGCCGAGCAGGATGTCGGTGCCGCGGCCGGCCATGTTGGTCGCGATCGTCACGTTGGCGTGCCGTCCGGCCTGGGCCACGATCTCGGCTTCCTGCGCGTGGTACTTGGCGTTGAGCACCACGTGCTTGATGCCGCGCTTGCGCAGCATGCCCGACAGGCGCTCGGACTTCTCGATCGAGACCGTTCCGACGAGGACGGGCCGTCCGGTGGCCTGCTTCTCGAGGATGTCGGCGACGATGGCCTCGTACTTCTCCCGCTCCGTCCGGTAGACCAGGTCCGGTTCCTCGATGCGGGCGAGCGGCCGGTTCGTGGGGATGACGATGACTTCGAGGTTGTAGATCTTGCTGAACTCGGCGGCCTCGGTCTCGGCCGTGCCCGTCATGCCGGACAGCTTCGTGTACTTGCGGAAGTAGTTCTGGAAGGTGATGGTCGCGAGCGTCTGGTTCTCCCGCTCGATCTTGACCTTCTCCTTGGCTTCCACGGCCTGGTGCAGCCCGTCGCTCCAGCGGCGCCCCGGCATCAGGCGTCCGGTGAACTCGTCGACGATCACGACCTGGCCGTCCTTGATCATGTAGTCGACGTCGAGCCGGAAGATGGCGTGGGCCCGCAGGGCCTGCTGCACGTGGTGCAGCAACGGCATGTTGACCGGGTCGTAGAGGCCACCCGAGTTGGGCACCAGGCGCTGCGAGAGCAGGTCCTCGGCCTTGGCCATGCCGCTCTCGGTCAGGGTGACCGTCTTGTGCTTCTCGTCGACGAGGTAGTCGCCGGTCGTCTCCAGCTGTTCGCGGTCCTCGGCCTTGACGTTGCCCTGGGTGACGGCACCGGCCTTGAGGCGGGGGATGATGCGGTCGACCTCGTAGTACAGATCGGTCGACTGTTCCGCCGGACCCGAGATGATGAGCGGCGTGCGGGCCTCGTCCACCAGGATGCTGTCCACCTCGTCCACCACCGCGAAGTGGTGACCGCGCTGCACGCGGTTGGCCAGGTCGAACTTCATGTGGTCGCGGAGGTAGTCGAACCCGAACTCGTTGTTGGTGCCGTACGTGATGTCGGCGCCGTAGGCCGCCTGGCGCTGGTCGTCCCGGAGCTCGTGCTGGATGACGCCGACGCTCATGCCGAGGAAGCGGTAGAGGCGACCCATCCACTCCGAGTCGCGCCGGGCGAGGTAGTCGTTGACCGTGACCACGTGCACGCCCTTACCCGCCAGGGCGTTCAGGTAGACGGGGAGCGTCGCCACCAGCGTCTTGCCTTCGCCCGTCTTCATCTCGGCGATGTTGCCGCCGTGCAGGACCATGCCGCCGATCAGCTGCACGTCGAAGTGCCGCATGTGCAGGACGCGGCGGCCGGCCTCGCGCACCACGGCGAAGGCCTCGGGCAACAGGTCGTCGAGGGTGGCGCCGTCGGCGAACCGGGCGCGGAACTCCACCGTCTTGCCCCGAAGTTGCTCGTCGCTGAGCGACTCGATGGAGGGTTCGAGGGCGTTGATCTCGGCCACACGCGGACGGAGCCGCTTGAGCTCACGCTCGTTCTGTGTGCCGATGACCTTGGCGAGAAGTTGGCCGAGCATGCTGTGAAGGAGAGGGTCTACCGCACGACCTGTAAGAGCCGATTGTAGCCAAGCGGCTACCAATCAGCAAGGACACCGCGCCGTCGCGCGCGTCGCGCCCCTATTCGGCGCGCGGCTGCTGCTGTGTGAGGAGGCGCAGCGGGTTGAGCAGCGCGCCGTTGGCGAGCACCTCGTAGTGCAGGTGGTAGCCGGTGGCGCGTCCGGTGGCGCCGAGATGCCCGATGATGTCGCCACGCTTGACCTGGTCGCCGGCCTTCACGGTGAAGTCCAGCAGGTGACCATAGCGGGTCTCGAGGCCGAACCCGTGGTCGAGCACGATGAGATTCCCGTAGTTGCCCCGATACGCCGCGGATCGCACCGTGCCGGCCGCGGTGGAGTACACCGGCTGGCCGCGCTCCCCGGCGATGTCGAGTCCGGGATGGAAGTCATCCCCCCCGGTCATCGGATCCACACGGGAGCCCATCGTCGACGAGAGCCAGCCGTGGGCGGGCCAGATGGAGGGCGTTGCTGCCGCCAGCGCGGTGCGCCGTTCGACATCCTGTCGGACGGCATGCAGCTTCGATTCGAGTCCCTCGAGGATGGTGCGCAGCAGTCCGAAGGTGTCCTCGGGCGAGGTGAGCGCCGACAGGGTCTGCCGGGCCGTGCTGTCGGCGGCCGTGCCGCCGCCCATCGCGCGAGCCTTCACCAGGGCCGGCAGGCGCTCCATGGCGCGCGCCAGGGTGGGCTCGAGGGCCGACCGGGCGTACAGATCCGCCATGGCGCCCTGCAGGGACTCGATCTGGCCCGTGAGCGCCTCGGTGGCCGCCCGGTAGCTGTCGTTCTCCACCTTCAGCGACTGGTAGTTGGCCTGCAGGCCCGACACGTCGCTGTACGACTTCCAGGCGGCACCCAAGCCGACGAGGACCGGCAGCGCCAGCACGGCGCATACGCCGAACAGCACCGGGCGGACGGCCAAGGTCATCCGACGCTCCGTGCCGGTGCGCGGGTCCTGCAGAACGAGCGTGTAGCGTCGAGGCAGCATGCGAAATCTGAAAAGGGGTTGACCGGAATCCGTGGGGGGATGACCGGGCAGACGAACGAGTGGTTAGGCTAGCACACACCCCGAACGGACGGGGTGCCAAATGCACCGGGCGGGCCAGCCCGTCCGTTCGGGGCCCGTCAGGGGGAGGGTCCTGCCTCCGCACCCGGCGGAGCCGGGGTGGACCGGTACTGCAGGGCCTCGGCCACGTGCTCCGCGCTGACCGGGTCCGCGGCGGCCAGGTCGGCAATGGTGCGCGCGACCCGCAGCACGCGGGCATGGCCCCGCGCCGTGAGGCCCAGGCGTTCTCCTGCCGCCAGCAGC
>JABFRY010000190.1 GCA_013140955.1 Acidobacteriota bacterium | reverse complement strand
ATCGCATCCGGACCGGCGAGGACCTACAGCTTCTCGCCGGTCCGGATGCGATAGCTCTCGAGAACGGGCAGCACGAACACGCGGCCGTCGCCGATTTCGCCGGTGCGCGCGGCCTGCACGATGGCCTTGATGGCCTCCTCCGCCTGACCGTCGTCCACCACGACGTCGATCTCCATCTTCGGCAGCAGGCTGACGTTGTACTCCTTGCCGCGATAGATGGCCGTGTGTCCCTTCTGCTTGCCGTGTCCCCGCACCTCGCTGACGGTCATGCCCGAGATGCCGATGGCCGCCAGCGCGTCCTTGACCTCATCGACCTTGTTGGGGCGGATGATGCTCTTGATCAGTTTCATGACGTTCCCTCCAGTGTACGTTGCAGGTCGGACGCCAGCGCCTGCTGCTCGTCGTCCGACAGTTTCACTCCCGCCTTCGTGATGTGGAAGACGTCGATGGCCTTCTCCCCTTCCGTGGAGATCAGGACCAGCTCGACGCCGCAGTCGTGCTGCGAGATGACGCGACTGATGCGATGGAGCAGCCCCAGCGCGTTGTCCGCGATGATGTCGACCACCGTGTAGCGGCCGGACGTCTGGTTGTCGACGTGGACCACGGGCTCGAACCGTGGCGTCCGTCGCTGGAACAGGCTCTGCTCACGCCCCCTGAGCAGGTCCGTCACGTTCGCCCGCCCGGACACGACGTCCTGCAGGACGGTCATGAGCTGGTGCTGGGCGTCCTGGTTCAGCTCGAGATAGCGTTCCTCGTCGGTGAACTGGAAGACGTCCAGCACGAGGTCGCTGGGATTGGTGAAGGCATGGCCCCGGAGGATGCTCATGCCGAACGAGGACAGCACGCCGCAGATGTTGGAGAAGAGGAACGGCTTGTCGAGCGTGGCCACGGCCAGCGTCCAGACACCCTCGTTGCTCTGCTCGAGGGACAGGTGCACCTCGTCGGGACGGATGCCGCGCACGAGCCGCGCATGACCGTAGATGATCTCGCCCGAGAACAGCTGCAGGTAGCGCCGGGGCATGCCCTCGAGAAAGCGCGCGAGTTCCGCCTCGGCGATGTCGGATGGCCGGCCCGCCTGGAGCTCGGTGAGGCCCGCTTCGTCCCGTTCGATCACCTCGTCCGCATACCGCTGGGTGAGGTAGTTGTACGTATCGACGTACAGACGCCACAGCAGCTCCTCCTTCCACGGTGTGAGGGTCTCGGGACTGACGGCGCCGACATCGGCGAGCGTCATCAGGCACAGCATCTTGAGCCGCTCTTCGGTGCCGACCAGCGCGGCGAACTCCCGGACGACCTCCGGGTCCTCCGTATCCCGCCGGAACGCCGCCAGCGACATCCGGAGGTGGTGACGAATCAGGAACAGCACCATGGCCCGGGCATCCGGCGCCACCTGCATGCGCTCGAGCACGTGCTCCGCCATCCGCACGCTCTCGAGGGCGTGCTCGTCGTCCCGCCACTTGCCGACGTCGTGCAGGAGCAGCGACAAAACGAGCAGCTCGGGCGAGGGCAGGTCGAGCAGGAGGTTCCGGAAACGCTGGCGCTCGCGAACCGTCGATGTCCCGAGGCGCTCGAGGTTCTTGATGGTCAGCAGCGTGTGCTCGTCCACCGTGTACTTGTGGTAGAAATCGCGCACCACGCGCCACGAGATGGCCTGGAACTCCGGGAACAGGCGGCCGAGCAGGCCGCAGTCGTGCATCTCCGAGAGCCGGCCGTAGAGGCCTGGCACCGGCCGCAGCAGCCTGAGGAGCGCCGCGCGCTCGCGCGCTCGCGGGAAGAAGTCCTCGGCGCGGTAGCGCTCCACGTGCTGTCGGATGCAGCCGAGCGCCTCCTCCGACACCTCCACGCCCCGGTCGAGCGCCACCTGGAACGCCTCGACCCACGAGACGGGAGCCCGGGCGGCCTGCACCGGATCGAGGAAGCCGATGCCGTCACGGGACTGGCCCAGGTTGCGGCCGACCGGCACGGGAGCCGTGCGGCGGGCCCAGGCCAGGGAGCGACTCACCGTCCTCGCATGCCGGAAGTAGTCGCTCATCAACCGCTCGACGCGCTGGCGCGGCTCGGGCCCCGGGTAGCCGAGGCGTTCGGCCGCGCGCTCCTGCAGTTCGTGGCTCAGCACGTTGTGATTGCGGCCGGCTTCGAGGTGGAGCATCGAGCGGACACGCAGGAGGAAGTCCTCCGCGTCGTCCACCCTCGACGGATCGGCCGGACCTCGCCGCAGCAGGGCCGGATCGCTCAGGGCGGCGATGATGCGGGCCGCCGACAGGTCGCGCAGCCCGCCGGGCGCCTCCTTCAGGTCGGGCTCCAGCTGGTAGAGGGTGTCGTTGTACCGACCATGGCGATCTTCGATCAGCTCGAGCAGCGCCCGGAAGACGTAGGCGTGCGTATGCGGCTGGTGGATCAGCGACTCGAGCTGATCGAAGAGCGCCCGGGTCCCCGCCACCAGGCGGGCATCGAGCAGGGCGAGATGGAATTCCGGGTTGTCGGACTCGAGCTCGGCCAGCTCGTCGATCTCGCGCACCTGATGCCCGACGATCACCCCCAGGTCCCAGAGGGGATGCAGGAAGGCTCGAAGGAAGCGCTCCTGGGGCACGCCAATCCGGCTGCCGAACAGGATGAGCAGGTCGATGTCCGAGTGCAGGCACAGGTGCCGACGGCCGTAGCCCCCCAGCGCCAGGACCGCCACCGGCGAGTCGGGGGGGCCGGCGTCGGTGAACAGCTGGCGCAGCATGGCGTCCACACGGTCGGCGTAGCGCTCGAGCGATGCCCGCCCACCGGCGCCCCGGGCGACATCGGCGGCGAACTCCTCCCTGGCGGTACCGAAGACCGCAGCCAGGGAATTGCCCTCCGCGCCAGACGGGATGAGTGACATGGAAGAGGAATGCTCCGGTCGAGGCGCCTCCAGCATATCCGCAGTCGGGTCCACGGGGCGCCCGGTCACCCGGGCCCCCGCGCGTTCCGGCCACTGACCCGCGGGAGGCAATCGCAGGTCAGTGGCCGGTCCGAGTCCCGGCGGGTGGTCAGTTCGCCGAGCTGAAGGCATACATGAAGGCAAAGCCCACGGAGTGCTGGCTGTCCGTGAACGTGCCGTCACGCTTCGCGAAGAAGTTCGTGTCGGAGAAGTCGCCGCGGTACTCGGCCTTCCAGCTGAGCGACGGGGTCAGCGCCACGTCGCCGGTGAGCGTGAACTCCTTGAGCGTCTGCGAGGTGAGCGTCGCCCACGCGTCCTTGTCGTCGAACCACTCGAACCGCGGGGAGAACGCGAAGGTCGGACTGACCTGGTAGCGGCCGTAGAGGGCCACGCCCTGCCAGTTGCTGTCGAGTTCGGTCCCGTAGTTGTAGTTCACCATCAGCGAGAGATCGTCGTTCGCGGCGTAGGTGACCGTCGTGTCGGACAGACCGCGCCAGTCCTCGTCGTTGCCGGCCAGCTCGGGCCCGAAGATGTAGTTCTGGATGAACGACAGCTTGTCGTTGGGCTTGACGGCCACCTGCACGTTGAACGACTTGCCGTCGTTGTTCTCCGTCACGTTGTTCCAGCCGTTCACGACCGCGCCTGCCACGCTCACCTTGTCGTTGATCGCATAGCCGAGGCGCAGACCGCTGTGGTAGTACGGACCCGCGAAGAAGAGGAACGCCCGTGAGTAGTTCCAGTTGTCCTTCGACTCGGTCAGTTCGGCACCCACCTGTGTGACGAACTTGCCGGCGTCGATCTGGAGCCCGTTTCCGATGGGCGCCAGGTAGCTCACGTAGCCTTCCTGGAAGTTCTCGACGATACCGGGCCCTCCGGGTTCAGTCGCGTGGAACGCCCGCATCGCCTGACCGAAGCTCAGATCGAGGCGGAATCCGGCCCGGCTGTCCTCCGTCGGCACCTTCGCGGCGCCGAACGCCACCATCGAGGTGGCGAACGAGTTGTGGCGCTGGTCGAACGCGCGCAGCTGCGCGTCCACCCCGCCCTCCGGCTCGGTCGAGAACCAGCTGTAATACATGTCCGCGAGACCGAACAGCTCCACCTGCTCGAGGAAGGAGGGCTCGGCTGCTGGTGCCGCGTCCTGCGCCTGTGCAGGAACCGCAATCAAGGTGACGAGGCCTGCCCCGCCGAGTACCGCCAGTGCCTTCCGTCCGAGTGAGCGCATCGAGAACATCGTCTGTGACCTCCGGTTGTAAGAACCTGTGAGAGCTGCGGCGCGCCGGCGTCCCCATGACGCCGGCACGAGAGGGTTATGAAAGAGCACCATGCCTACATGATTTCCGCGCGGGCTTCCTGGGGCGCCTGCACGAAGCCGGAGTACGCCTCGATGCCGTGCTCGCCGATGTCGAGCCCCTCGTGCTCCTCTTCGGGCGACACGCGGATGCCGATGGTCATCTTGAGCAGCGACCAGACGATCAGGCTGACGATGAAGACCATCGCGCCGACGCCCGCGACGCCCACGAGCTGAGTCATCAGCTTCGCGACGCCACCGCCGTAGAAGAGGCCGCCATCGGTGGCGAACAAGCCGACGGCGAGGGTGCCGAAGACACCGTTCACCAGGTGCACGCTGAGCGCGCCGACCGGGTCATCGATTCTCACCTTGTCGAAGAACAGCACTGCGTAGACGACCAGCACGCCGGCCACCAGGCCGATGACCACCGAGCCGCCCATGCTGACCACGCTGCACGGCGCCGTGATGGCCACGAGTCCAGCCAGGGTGCCGTTGAGGATCATGCTCAGGTCGGGCTTGCCGAGTGCCAGCCAGGCGACGGTTGCCGCCGACAGACACCCAGCAGCGGCCGCCATGTTCGTGTTGAGCGCGATCAGGGAGATGGCGGCGGGGTCGAGGGCCATCGTGCTGCCCGGATTGAACCCGAACCATCCGAGCCACAGGATGAGCGTGCCCAACGTGGCGAGCGCCATGTTGTGCCCGAGGATCGGGCGGACCGAACCGTCCTTCATGTACTTGCCGAGGCGCGGCCCCAGCACGATGACACCCGCGAGTGCCGCCCAGCCGCCGACGCTGTGCACGACCGTCGAGCCCGCGAAGTCGAGGAAGCCCATGCCGGCCAGCCAGCCGCCGCCCCAGGCCCAGTGTCCGCCAATCGGATAGATGATCCCGACGAGCACCGCTGAGAACGCGATGAAGCTCACGAACTTGATGCGCTCGGCCACCGCGCCGCTGACGATCGTCGCGGCGGTGCCGGCGAACACCAGCTGGAAGAAGAACTTGGCCGTGAGCGGGACGCCGGTCCAGTTGAGCGAGGTGAACACGCCCGAGTAGGCGTCACCCATCAGGGGGCTGTTGTCGGCCCCCGACAGCATCCATCCGCTCAGCCCCACCATCGGGTTGCCGTCCCCGAACATGAGGGCGAATCCGAGGAACCAGAACGCCAGGGACGACACGGCGAACACGATGAAGTTCTTGGCGAGGATGTTCACCGCGTTCTTCGCGCGGCAGAGACCCGTCTCCAGCATTGCGAAGCCGGCGTTCATGAAGAACACCAGCATGCCGGCCACCAGCACCCAAATCGTGTCCAGAGCCACCTTGGTCGTGTCCGGCTCGGCACTCTGCGCGAAGCTGGGCGTTGCGATGACAACAGCCAACAGCAGTCCAACGAGAACCCTTCGATACATGGCACCTCCGCCTGACACCCCGGCTCCATCAAGCCGGGACCGTGAAACACGATTTCCTGGTGTGTGGTCGCCGGCACACCGCGTCCGGCATCTGCGCCCTCTTGAGCAAGACGGACGCCAGCAGCCCGACCGGACCGATTCCGCGCAAATCCCCAGCAAACAGCCCGCCCTGGGCGGATCGGAGGACCTTCGGCTGTCATACGTATTTGTAGTGTCAGCCAGTTCTGACGACCTATTTGTGTCGAACGCGATCCTGGCGGCAGCCGGCGGGGGGCCGCGGTGCTGCGGGGATGGCCACCAGTCGGGCACCGAAGTGCACGCCACGCGCCGGTGAACACGCCGGCGCGCGGCGCGCGGCATGGCCACTATTGGCGGAACAACGCATGACGCGACATAAACGTAGACAGTCTGGAATGTCTCTACATTTATGTTGACGCCGTAACGCTATGTCCCAGGGTCTGCAGCGGATGCGGCGTCCCCGGGGCCGGACAGACGCGGCGTCCCGATGCCCGGCGCCTGTCCCGGACGGAGCGGCCCGCGATCTTGCGACCCTCGGACCCCGGGACTATGATCCGCCCAGTTCACGGCACTTCGCTCGTTCTTCGCTCAGAAGGAGGGTACGCCGATGAAGGTCTACGACGCCGCAGCCATCCGCAACATCGCCCTGATCGGTCACGGAGGATGCGGCAAGACACAGCTGGCTTCAGCCGTGCTCTTCGCAGCCGGCGCCGCCACCCGCGTCGGGCGGGTGGACGAGGGTACGACGACCACGGACTTCGACGAGGAAGAGATCGCCCGCCGCCACACCCTCTCCGCGAGCCTCGCCAACGCCGAATGGCGTGGCGTGAAAGTGAACATCATCGACACACCAGGCTTCGCCAACTTCGTCGCCGACGCGCACGCCGCGCTCCGCGTCGTCGAGGCCGCCGTGCTCGTCGTGGACGCGGTGCACGGCGTCGAGGTCCAGACCGAGAAGCTGTGGGCCCACTGCGAGGGCGAGCACCTGCCCCGTATCGTGGTGCTCGGGCGACTCGATCGCGAGCGCGCCAGTCTCGACCGGTGCGTCGAGGCACTCAGGCGCGACTGCGCCCGCGAGATCATCCCTATCCAGCTCCCCATCGGCGAGGAACGGGATTTCACGGGCGTCATCGATCTGGTCAGGATGAAGGCGTTGTCGTTCGCGGCCGACGACACGGGCGCCGTGACGGAGGGAGAGATTCCGCCACAGCTTGCCGGGCAGGCGTCGGAGGCCAGGGAAGCACTCATCGAGATGGTCGCCGAGGCCGACGAGCCACTCATGGAGGCCTTCTTCACGGAAGGTACGCTGACGCAGGAACAACTGGTCTCAGGCCTGCGGTCAGCCACGGCGGCAGGACGTCTCTTCCCGCTGCTCTGCACGTCTGGCGCGCACGTGCTCGGCATCCAACCACTGCTGGATGCCCTCGTCGACTACGTGCCCTCGCCAGCCGAGCGCCCCTTTCCGACCCTGACGGCCGATGGCGCCTCCACGTCGACCGCGGCAGATGCCGCCGCGCCCTCCGCGGGGTTCGTGTGGAAGACGATCGCGGATCCGTTCGCCGGGCGGATCACGATGCTGCGCGTCGTGAGCGGCACCCTGCGGTCCGACGAGACGGTGCACAACGCCACGCGGGACACCGCGGAACGGCTGGGCCATCTGCTCGTCCTGCAGGGCAAGAGCCAGACCCACGTGAGCGAGCTGCGCGCGGGAGACCTGGGGGCCGTGGCGAAGCTGCGCGACACGCACACGGGCGACGTGCTCGCGGATCGGTCGACTGCGATCTTCGTGGCACCGGTGACGTTTCCCGAGCCGGTTCTGTCCTATGCCATCGAGCCGAAGAGCCGCGGCGACGAAGACAAGATCAGCACCGCCATGCAGCGGCTGCGGGAGGAGGATCCGTCCATCAGCTACGCCCGCGACCCGCAGACCCACGAGCTCCTGCTGTCGGGGCTGGGACAGCTGCACATCGAGGTGACGGTGGCGAAGCTCAAGCGGCGGTTCGGGGTGGAGGTGAACCTGAAGCCGCCGAGAATTCCCTACCGGGAGACCATCACCACCGCGACCGAGGCACACGGGCGCCACAAGAAGCAGACCGGCGGGCACGGGCAGTTCGGCGACTGCCGGATCCGGGTCGAGCCGCTGCCCCGGGGGCAGGACTTCGAGTTCGTGGATGACATCTTCGGAGGGTCCATTCCCCGCCAGTTCGTCCCGGCCGTGGAGAAGGGCATTCAGGAGGCCCGGATGCGAGGCTTCCTCGCCGGCTTTCCGCTCGTGGACTTCAGGGCGACCGTCTACGACGGGTCGTACCACGCCGTGGACTCGAACGAACTCTCGTTCAAGATGGCGGGAACCCTGGCGCTGAAGGATGCGATGACGCGAGCCAGGCCGACGATTCTCGAGCCGGTGATGGACGTCGAGGTCTACGCGCCCAGTGACTTCGCCGGCGACCTCATGGGCGACCTGAACTCCCGGCGCGGCCGCATCGCCGGGATGGACACGCGGGGGCCGATGACGGTCATTCGCGCCCAGGTGCCGATGTCCGAGATGCTCACCTACGAGCAGCACCTGACATCGGCGACCGGTGGACGGGGGTCGTACCACATGCAGTATTCCCACTACGACGAAGTGCCCCACGCCCTGCAGACGCGGATCATCGCCGAGGCGAAGCACGCACACGGGCATGGCCACGACGCGGAGGTGGAAGCCTGAGCGCCCCCACCCTCCGTACGCGCGAGGAGCGCCCGCGCGTCTGCGCTGGGCGCTCCAGTGGTGACGACGAGTCCGGCCTGTCGTGCGCCGGCCGTCGCTGCCGCGAACCGCCAGGTCCGCGGCTGGACGAGAGCTACGACCCGCCGGCCTTGCGCGGCGTGGACGTCTTGCGGGACATGCCGCTCGTCTGGCCCTTGGCCTGTGCCTTCGAGCCGCCCTGGTCCTTGCCGGCGCCCCGGATTCGCTTGGCCGCGGCCTTCAGGCGATCGCCGACTCCTCGAGACTTCGCCTTGGCGCTCTCCTCGGACGCATCGCCCTCGTCGGCCTTCCTGGGCTCGTATTCGCTGCCCACGAGTTCGATCTGCGCCACCTCGGCAGAGTCGCCGCGCCGGAACCCGACCCTCAGGATGCGTGTGTAGCCACCGGGCCGCTCGGCAAATCTGGGCGCCAGGGTCTCGAAGAGCTTCCCCACCACGGCGGCATCGGGAATCTCCGCCAGCACCTGCCGGCGGGCGTGCAGTGACCGGCCCGCGGCATCACCCGCCGCAACCCCGCGCTTGGCAAGGGTGATGAGGCGCTCGACGAACGGGCGAAGTTCCTTCGCCTTGGGCATCGTCGTCTCGATGCGTTCGTGGCGCAGCAGGGCCGTGGCCTGGTTGCGAAGCAGGGCCAGCCGGTGCTCGGTGACACGACCCAGTTTTCGATGTGCGACGTTGTGTCTCATTGTTCAGCCTACAGTGCTTTCCAGCCCGACCCGCGCCAAGGGCCAGGGATGTCGTGGGGCGGATCCCGCTCAGTCCTGCCCCTGGCCCCCTGCATCGAGGCGCATGCCGAGGCTGAGCCCCATCGTGTGCAGGATCTCCTTGATCTCGTTGAGCGACTTGCGGCCGAAGTTCTTCGTCTTCAGCATCTCGGCCTCGGTCTTCTGCACGAGCTCGCGGATCGTCCGGATGTTCGCGTTCTTCAGGCAGTTGTAGGACCGCACCGAGAGCTCCAGCTCCTCGACGCTCTTGTCGAGGTGCTCGTTGGAGACTCCCACCTGGCCCGAGTCCGACTGCAGGTCCTGCCCCTGATCACCACCGTCGTCGAGGTTCACGAAGATGCTCATGTGATCCCGCACCAGGCGGGCGGCGAGGGACACCGCATCGCGCGCCGTCACCGAGCCGTTGGTCCACACGTCGATCGTGAGCTTGTCGTAGTCGGTGGTCTGCCCGAGCCGGGCCGCCTCGACCAGGTAGTTCACCTTCTTCACCGGCGAGTGGACGGAGTCCACGGGAATCCAGCCGATGCCGAGGTCTTCGTCGAAGTTCTTGTCGGCCGAGACGTACCCGCGGCCGCGCTTGATGCGCAGCTCCATGTGGAGCTTCCCGCCATCGGAGACCGTGGCGATGTGGGCGTCGGGCTCGAGGATCTCGATGTCGGCGTCACCCTCGATGTCGCTGGCCCGGACCACGCCCGGCTTCTCGATCCTGAGGTAGAGCGTCTTGGTCGCCTCGGTGTGCAGCTTCAGCGGAATCTGCTTCAGGTTGAGGATGATGTCGGTGGCATCCTCTACGACACCGGGGATCGGCGAGAACTCGTGGAGCACGCCGTCGATCTTCACCGCGGTGACCGCCGCCCCCTCGATCGAGGAGAGCAGCACGCGCCGCATCGCGTTACCGATGGTCGTCCCGAACCCGCGCTCGAACGGCTGCGCGTAGAAGCGGCCGAAGCGGTCGGTGAGGGTGTCGCGCTCGAAGTCGAGCCGCTTGGGACGCTGAAAGCCTTTCCAGAGCATCTATCTGATCCTTTCGCCAACGGGTCGGCAGCCCCGACCTCCAGACCTGCACGTTCTGTCCGCCGACCTCCCGCCGCAGGTCCGTAAGCTGCGGGTCGGCGGCTGCGAATGCCCGGACGCAACGGCTCCGCATCGCGGGGGATGCGACAGCCTCGTCCTGGCGCCCGGCCTCTGCGGCCGGGCCCTTACTTCGAGTAGAGCTCCACGATCAGCTGCTCGTGGACGGGCAGGTTGATCTGCTCGCGCGTCGGGATGGAGCCAATCTTGGCTGACATCGCCGCGGGGTCCGACTGGAGCCACTCCGGCACTCCGCGTCCCTTGACCTCCTCGAGTGCGTGGAGGATCGAGGCATTCTCGCGGCTGCTCTGACGGATGGCGACCACGTCACCCGGCTTGACCGAGAACGACGGGATGTTCACCTTCCGCCCGTTGACGGTGAAATGGCCATGCCGCACCAGCTGGCGGGCCGCAGGCCTGGACGTCGCGTATCCGAGGCGATAGGCCACGTTGTCGAGCCGACGCTCGAGGAGCTGGAGCAGCGTCTCGCCCGTGATGCCCCTGGTCCGCTCCGCCTGCTCGAAGTAGCGACGGAACTGGTCCTCGAGGACGCCGTAGATGCGCTTGACCTTCTGCTTCTCACGCAGCTGCACGCCGTAGCCGGCGAGCTTCGACCGGCGAGCCTTGCCGTGCTGCCCGGGCACGAAGTTGCGCTTCTCGATCGCACACTTGTCCGTATAGCAGCGCTCCCCCTTGAGGAAGAGCTTCATGCCTTCGCGGCGGCAAAGGCGACAGACGGGTCCAATGTAACGAGCCATGAATGAAATCCTCGAATTGACGAACTCGCGCGTTCCGCAGAGGCTCAGACCCGGCGGCGCTTCGACGGACGGCAGCCGTTGTGCGGAATCGGGGTGATGTCGCGAATCGACTTCACCTCGATGCCCACGGTCTGCAGGGCGCGGATCGCGGACTCGCGGCCGGAGCCGGGGCCCTTCACGCGGACCTCGACCGAGCGAAGGCCGTAGTTCTTGGCCGCGTTGCCGGCGTTCATCGCGGCCTGCGTGGCCGCAAACGGCGTCCCCTTCCGCGAGCCCTTGAAGCCGATGCCCCCGGCGCTCGACCACGAGATCACGTTCCCTTCGAGGTCCGTGATCGTGACGTGCGTGTTGTTGAAGGACGCGTTGATGTGCACGAGCCCGTGGTGGACCACGCGCTTCTCACCGCGCTTCTTGAAGGTCTTCCGGGTCGACTTCTTCTCGCCTGTGTCGGTCTTGGCCATGTTCGTTGTGCTCTTCTCAGAACGCCGCTAGACGGTCTTCTTCTTCGCGACCGCGCCCTTGCGGGGACCCTTGCGGATCCGGGCATTGGTCCTGGTCCGCTGGCCACGCACTGGCAGGCTTCGGCGGTGTCGCAGTCCGCGGTAGCAGCCAATCTCCATGAGGCGCTTGATGTTCAGCGAGATCTCCTTGCGGAGGTCCCCTTCGACACCACCTACCTCCTCGAGCACGCGGCTGATCTTCCGCACGTCGTCCTCGGACAGGTCCTTGACGCGGATGTCAGGACTGACGCCCGCGGACGCCAGGATGTCGCCGGACCGCTTCCTGCCGATCCCGTAGATGTAGGTGAGGCCGATCTCCACCCGCTTGGTGCGCGGCAGATCGACGCCTGCGATACGTGCCATGGCTCGTGTCCTTTACCCTTGCCGTTGCTTGTGCTTCGCGTTGGTGCAGATGATCCGCACGACGCCGCGGCGTCGAATCACCTTGCACTTGGCGCAAATCCGCTTCACTGACGCTCTGACCTTCATAACGTTCACGCCTTCCTGCTGACTGTCGCCGGAAGCACCGTCAGGCCTTCCGCACGATCCGGCCCCGGGTCAGGTCCCGCTGCGAGAGCTCCACCACGACCCGGTCGCCGACGAGTACTCGAACGAAGCTGCGACCCACCCCACCACTCACGTGCGCGACGACGTGACGCCAGCCTTCGAGCTCGACCCGATAGAGCGCGCTCGGCAGGGCCTCGACCACCACGCCCTCGACCAGCCGCACATCCGGCAGCGCCTCGCCGGAGCCCTGGTCGTTCACGTCTGATCGCTCACGTCACCGCCTGACGGCAGCCCCCTGCAGCTGTGCCGCACGAGACCGCTCCGCTGGGTGCAGGGTCAGCACCTCCCGGCCGTCCGCCGTCACGACCACCGTGTGCTCGAAGTGGGCCGACAGGCTCCCATCGCGGGTCACCGCCGTCCATCCGTCTCCCAGCACCTTCACCGCCGCACCACCCGC
Organism: Acidobacteriota bacterium; assembly: GCA_013140955.1. Taxonomy (GTDB): domain Bacteria; phylum Acidobacteriota; class Vicinamibacteria; order Vicinamibacterales; family UBA2999; genus JABFRY01. Next base: position 637 of record JABFRY010000190.1, on the reverse strand, counting down.
GTTCACCATCGGCTCGATGGCCAGCACCATGCCTTCCGCGAGGCGCGGTCCCCGGCCCCCGGGGCCGTAGTTGGCCACCTGTGGCTCCTCGTGGAGCGAGGTCCCGATGCCGTGACCCACGAACTCCCGGACCACCGAATAGCCGTGCGCCTCGACGTGACGCTGGACCGCCGCCCCGATATCCGAGACGCGTCCCCCCGGCTTCACGGCGTCGAGGCCACAGAACAGCGCCTCCTCGGTCACACGCAGCAGGCTGGCCGCCGCCTCGCTCACCTGCCCGACGGGGACGGTGACGGCACTGTCCCCGAAGTAGCCGTCGAGCTTCGCGCCCATGTCGATCGACACCACATCGCCTTCGGCGAGCGGCGTGGTCGACGGGATGCCGTGCACCACTTGCTCGTTCACCGAGGCGCAGATCGTTGCCGGGTAACCGTGATACCCCTTGAACGCGGGCACGGCCCCCGCGGCCCGCACACGCTCCTCGGCCAACGCATCGATGTCGGCGGTCGTGACCCCGGGCGCCACCATCCCGCGCAACTCCGCCAGCACGGCGGCCACCAGCTGGTTCACCCGGCGCAGCTTTTCGATCTCCGCCGCAGACCTGCAGGCAATCACGCCCTGCCCGCCTGTCCCCCGC
>JABFRY010000378.1 GCA_013140955.1 Acidobacteriota bacterium | reverse complement strand
CCCACGTAGCGGGCGCCGGCGGCGGTGGCCGAGCGCGTGATGGAGATCATGGTGACGCCGCACGGCTTCCTGAAGGCCGCGGCCGCCAACAGTGCCACGTCCACGCCGCTCGGCGAGGCCGGGGGCAACGAAGTGAGCTTCACCGCCGACGGCGCCCGCTACGTGGGCACGCTCAACGCGGCGAACCAGGTCGAGAAGGTGCAGGCCTGGATCGACAACCCGGTGATGGGTGACACGCTCGTCGAGACCACCTACGCCGACTACCGCGACTTCGGCGGCGTGATGTTCCCCGCCCGCATCCAGCGGACGCAGGGCGGCTACCCCGTGCTCGACCTCACGGTGTCGAGCGTCACGGCCAACCCGACGGTGAGCATCGAGGTGCCCGAGCAGGCGCGCAACTTCACGCCGCCTGCCGTGGAAGTCACCTCGGAGATGCTCGCGCCCGGCGTGTACTACCTGCGCGGTGGCAGCCACCACAGCGTGGCCATCGACCAGGCCGACCACGTGGTGGTCGTGGAGGGTCCGCAGACCGAGGAGCGCTCGAACGCGGTCATCGCCAAGGTGAAGGAGCTGATTCCCGGCAAGCCGCTCCGCTACCTGATCAACACGCACGTGCACTTCGACCACTCGGGCGGCGTGCGGACGTGGGTGGCCGAGGGCGCCACCATCGTGACGCACGAGGCCAACCGGGCATTCTACGAGCAGGCCTGGGCAGCGCCCCGCACCATCAACCCGGACCGCATGGCGCAGGCGAACGCGACGGCGACGTTCGAGACCTTCTCGGGCAAGCACACGCTCACCGACGGCTCGCGCGTCATCGAGATCTACCCGATCGAGAGCAACGGCCACAACGATGCCTTCGCCATGGTCTACCTGCCGGCCGAGCGCATCCTCATCGAGGCCGACGCCTACACGCCGGCGCCCGCGGGCGCACCGGCACCGGCCATGCCGAACCCGTTCTCGGTGAGCCTCTACGAGAACGTCACGCGCCTCGGCCTGAACGTGGAGCGGATTGCTGCGCTCCACGGCCCGGGCGTGGTGCCGATGGCCAGCCTGCAGGAAGCCATCGGGCAGGCCGCGGGCAACTAGCCGTTCGTGCCGGGTCGCCAGCGACGGCCACCCGGAGGCGACAGCAGGAACACAGACGGGCGGGGCCACGCGGTCCCGCCCGTGCTGCGTACAGGGAAGTCCGCGCGCAGGCCATACTGGGGGACGTGCGCGACTTCTATCGCCTCGACACCTGGCTGTGGCTGCCCCTCCCCCGCCAGGACGTGTTCGCGTTCTTCGCCGATGCCTTCAACCTCGAACGCATCACGCCGGCCTTCCTCCGCTTCCGTGTCCTGACGCCGCGCCCCATCCCGATGCGGGCGGGCACGACCATCGACTACCGCATCAGCCTGCACGGGCTGCCCATGACGTGGAAGACCGAGATCAGCCTCTGGGAGCCGCCGGGCCGCTTCCGGGACGTGCAGCTGCGGGGACCCTACCGCGACTGGATCCACACGCACACCTTCGAGGAGCAGGACGGCGGCACGCTGGTGCGCGACACGGTGCGCTACCGCATGTGGCTGCCGCAGCCGCTGGCGGGAGCGGTCAACGCCCTCCTGGTGGCGCGGGACGTGCGGACGATCTTCCTCTACCGCCACGACGCGCTCCTCGAGGCGTTTGGCGTGCGTGGGCAGGCGCGCCTCGGACCGGTGACGCTGAGCGGCCCTGAGCCCGGACCCTCCGGGGACGACGCCACGTACGACGCGCAGCGGCCCGCCGACCCGGCGGTATGATCTCAAGGTGAGCGCCACCGACCATCGCCGGCAAGGCCCTCGCGCCGTGGGCTGCTTCGTGCTCACGGTGAGCGACACGCGCACGCCGGACACCGACACGAGCGGCCGGGCCATCCGCGAGCTGCTCGAGGCCGCGGGGCACCACGTGACCGGTCACCTCATCGTGCGGGACGAGCCCGACGACGTGGCGGACCACGTCCGCGCGCGGCTCGACGACGCCGCCACGCAGGTGGTGATCACCACCGGCGGCACTGGCCTCACCTCGCGCGACGGCACCTACGAGGCGGTGTCGGCGCTGCTCGACAAGCGGCTCGACGGGTTCGGGGAGCTGTTCCGCATGCTCAGCTATCAGGAGATTGGTGCAGCGGCGATGCTGAGCCGCGCACTGGCCGGGTCGGCGCGCGGCACGGCCGTCTTCGTCCTTCCAGGCTCGGAGCACGCGGTGCGTCTGGCCATGACGCGGCTCATCGTGCCCGAGCTGGGACACGTCGTCCAGCAGGTGAGCCGATGACCGAGGTGGTGCCATGAGTAAGCGGATGCGCCCGTTCGGGCACACCATCCCGCTCGACGAGGCGCGCGCGCGCATCGAGGACGCCATCCGGCCCATCACCCGCCTGGAGAACGTGACGCTCGATGCGGCCGCCGGTCGTGTGCTGGCCGACGACATCGTGGCCCCGGCCGACGTGCCGCCGTTCTCGCGGGCGGCCATGGACGGCTACGCCGTGCGCGCGGCGGACACGACGGGTGCCTCGCGGACAGCGCCGTGCGTCCTGCGATCGCTCGGCCGGGCCTACACGGGCGTGGTCTCCACCACCGTCGTCGAGGCCGGTACGTGCCTCGAGATCGCCACCGGCGCGCCCATGCCCGCGGGGGCCGATGCGGTGGTGATGGTGGAAGAGACCGCGTCGGACGACGACGGCGAGGTGCGGGTCCTGTCGCCCGTGCAGCCGCGGCAGCACGTGGGTCGGCAGGGTGCGGACATCGAGCGCGGCCACACCGTGCTGCGCGTAGGGCAGGTGCTCACGCCGAGCCGCCTGGGTGCCCTGGCCGCCATCGGCCTCGCGGACGTCCCCGTGTACGCCAGGCCGCGCGTGGCCATCGTGTCCACCGGCAACGAGATCGTGCCGCCGGGCCAGGCGCTGCGGCCCGGGCAGATCCACGACGTCAACCGCTTCACCCTGTCGGCCATCGTGGCCGCACACGGGGGCGTACCCGTCACGTCCGACGCCGTGCCCGACACGCTCGACGCGCTGTCGGCCGCCGTGGACCGGTGCCGCGGTGATGCCGACGTGCTCGTGTTCTCGGGCGGGAGCTCGGTGGGCGAACGCGACCTGCTGCTCGACGTGCTGCGGGCGCGCGGCGAGGTGATCTTCCACGGCATCGCGGTGAAGCCCGGGAAGCCGACGGCGTTCGGCCTGGTGGACGGCAAGCCGTTCTTCGGCCTGCCGGGGTATCCCACCTCGTGCCTCTCGAACGGCTACATCCTGCTGGCGCCGGCCCTGCGGCAACTGGCGCGCCTGCCTGCGGCCACACCCCGTTCGGTGCGCGTGCCGACCGGTCAGCGCATCGTGTCGCTGCCGGGCCGGTACCAGTTCTACACGGTGCGGCTGGTGGAAGGCGTGGCGCTGCCCGCGTTCAAAGCGTCGGGCGACATCACCAGCATGTCCAACGCCGACGGATACATCGAGATCCCGACCGACGTCGAGATCGTGGAACAAGGTGAACTCGTGGACGTGAGGCTCTTCTGATGGCGAAAGCGCTCGACCAGGTGGCGGCAAGCATCGGCATTCCCGTGGCGCGGCGCCACATCCTGCTGTGCGCGGAGCAGACCAAGGCCAAGTGCTGCGACTACGAGGCCGGTGTCCGCGCGTGGGAGTACCTCAAGGGCCGGCTCAAGGCGCTGGGCCTCTCGGAGCAGGGCGGCGTGCTGCGCACCAAGGCCAACTGCCTGCGCATCTGCGAGGGCGGCCCCATCGCGGTCGTCTACCCCGAGGGCACGTGGTACCGCGGGTGCGACGAGGCCGCGCTCGAGCGGATCATCCAGGAACACCTGCTCGGCGGCCGCCCGGTGGAAGACCTCGTCATCGTGACGCATCCGCTCGAGGGCGAGCAGGGCTGAGCGGCAAGGCGTCGGGGTGTGCGCGTCGGTGTCGCGGTCTGCCCCGGCCCTCCGGCGCGACGACGCGGGAAAACGGGGCTCCAGGAGAGTCGGTTGCCCCGTTTTCCAGACTGACGCCGTCGCGTCGTGCGCAAGTCGGACCGGGCCAGACCGCGACACCGACGCGCACACGACCCCA
>JABFRY010000326.1 GCA_013140955.1 Acidobacteriota bacterium | reverse complement strand
TCGCCCGACTGGTGGTGGCTCTGGTGTGCGGGACTCGCCACCAGAGCCACCACCAGTCGGGCGAGACCGCCTGCGTGGCGGTGAAGGCCAGCGCGCCGGCCGCGAACAGCAGGACAGCCACCAGCGTGGACCGGAACCAGTCGCCCCACCACGCCACGGCTGGCCCGGTGGCGAGGCCGTACCGTCGTTCGAGGCGCTGCTGCGCGACGTCGAACGGCAACGCCAGGACCGCCAGCACGACAGCCAGCGCGGCGCCGATCAGGAGCGACGCCCCGGTGCGCCCGGCACGCGCCGTGGCAGCCCCGGCGAGGGAGGTCCCGGCCCCGGAGACCGCGATCAGGGCCAGACACGCCAGCGCCGTGCCCGTACCGGCCACCGAGGTCCGGCGGCGGAGGCGATGGTAGCGGGCGGCCTTGTCCTCGTTCATGAGTCCGGCGGGCGCCGGCCCGCACACGGGGCCGGCCCAGCCCGCATCGCTAATGTCCCGGAACCGAGACTCGCTGACATATTCCCGGCAGGGCATCCCGCCTCGCGGCGTTGCTCATCGGTCGCGTATGCCCCATACGCTCGCTCTTCGCGCCTGGCGATCCGGGCACCGCGCCGGGAATACTCGTCACCGAATCTCGGCTCCAGGACGCTAGTGGAGGCTCACCGAAATGAGCTTGGACACGCCGGGCTCCTCCATCGTCACGCCGTACAACCGGTTGGCGATCTCCATGGTGCGGCGGTTGTGCGTGATCAGGATGAACTGCGTCCGGTCCAGCATGCCCCGCAGCATGTCCACGAAGCGTGAGACGTTGGCATCGTCGAGCGGCGCGTCGATTTCGTCGAGCAGGCAGAACGGGCTCGGCTTGTACTTGAAGATCGCGAACATCAGGGAGATGGCCGTCAGCGCCTTCTCGCCACCCGACAGCAGCTGCACGCTCTGCAGCCGCTTGCCCGGCGGTGACGCGACGATGTCGATACCGGTCTCGAGCGGATCGTTCTCGTCGATGAGGGTGAGGCCGGCATGCCCGCCCCCGAAGAGCGTGCTGAACGTCTCCTGGAAGTTGTGCTGGATGGCCGCGAACGCTTCGCGGAACCTGACGGTGCTCGTTTCGTCGATGCGCTGGATCGCCTGCGACGTCTGGGCAATGGAGTCGATCAGGTCGCGCCGTTGCGTGGTGAGGAACCCGTGTCGGGCTTCCAGCTCGTCGAACTGCTCGATGGCCATCATGTTGACCGGACCCAGCCGGTCGATCGTGCCGCGCAGCTTCGTGATGGCGTCGGCGGCCGACATCGATGCCGGGGGAACGGCCTCGGCCACCGGCGGGGCCGGCATGTCGGCACCGGCCTCATCGTCGAGCTCCGGGTCGGGCTCCTCGGCCGACAGCGCCGCCGCGTCGGGTACGGCCTCGCCCGCGGCTTCGAGCTGCTCCACGTCGGCGAGCACCTCGTCGAGGGACGCCTGCACGGCCTCGGTGCACGCCTCTGCCAGATGGGAGAGATCGGCTTCCGCCGTCGCGCGCTCCACCTCGAGGCCTCCCGCCTCGCCGCGGATGTCGTCCACCGCGACACGGGCGGCCCTGATGAGGGCATCCTGGGCTTCCCCGCGCGTGCGCACCTCGAGCGCCGCGTCATCGAGCACCTGGAGCTCGCGCCGCAACACGTCGATCTGCTGCAGGTCTTCGTCCAGCTGGCGGACGCCGGTGTCGATGAGGCCGGTCAGGTCGGCGCGCCGGGCGTGCACGCCGGCAATCTCGCCGGCCCTGGCGACGATGCGCCGCTCCAGGTCGTCTGCCTCCTCGCGCAGCCGGACCACGTCGGCCGCCAGGGCGGAGGCGCGCTCCACGAGGCCGGCATGCCCGGCTCTCGCCTCGGCTGCGCGCAGGCTCAGGGCGTCGGCCTGCTCGCGCGCGTCCACGAGGCGGCGCTGCGCCTGTGCGAGCTGCGCCTCGGCCTGCTGCTGGTCGCCCGAGAGGCGCGTGAGGGACACCTGCGCCTCGCCGTAACGCTCGTCGAGGCCGGAGCGCTCTTCCTCGGCACGGCGCCGCTCGAGATCGAGCACCTCGGTCTTCCGTGCCAGACGCGCCTGTTCCAGCTCCGCCTGGGTGAGCTGGGCGTCGAGCGACACGACGACCTTCTCCTGCCGGTGCTGCTCGGCGGTGAACGCGACGAGCGCGGATGTCGCCTGGGCCATGACCAGTTCGAGACCGGCCGTCTCCTCGGCCACCCGCGCCAGGTCTTCGCGTTCGCGCGCCAGCCGTTCCTGCAGTTCCTTCACCTCTCGCGCGGTGCTCAGGATGCCGCGGGCTTCCGCCTTCACGCCGCCGGAGAGCAGGTGCGGCCCCCGAAAGACGTCGCCATCGAGCGTCGCGACCGGCGCCATGGTTCGCGCCGACGCGTTGAACGCCTCGGCGAAGCTGCCGGCCACGTACGCCTCGGGCAGCACGGCCCGGACGGTGTCGGCATGCGGTCCCGATACACGGAGGACGTCGCCGATCTCCACCACCCCGGCCGGCAGCGAGGACCGGTCCGGGGACGGCCGTGTGGCCGCACCACCCTCGACGACCACGAATCCGCAGCGGCCCGCGTCGTGCTCCCGGACCAGCGCCAGTCCGGCGGCCGCATCGGCGTGCCGGGCCACGATGATGTGCTGCAGCACGTCACCGAGGCAGGCCTCCACCGCGCGTTCGTACCGCGCCTCGACCTCCAGGAAGTCCGCCACCGCGCCCTGCTGCCCGACGTGACCGTTGGCTTGCACGAGGACCATGCGCGCGGCGTCACCGAACTCGGCGCGGGAGGCCTGAAGCTCCTGCAGCGACCGCAGGCGGCCTTCGGTGGCAGCGAGCTCCTGTTCGCGGGTCCTGACGCTCCTGGCGCGCCACTCGTGTTCGGCGCGGGCCGAGGTGAGCTCCGATTCCTTGGCCGCCGCCTGCACCCTGACCGCTTCGAGCGCCGCGTGCGCCCGGTCGAGGGACTCGCGCGCGCCGGCATGCTCGCGGGCCACGCGCTCGGTATCGCGCGAGACTTCATCGTGCTCGACATCGAGCTTGCCGAGCGTCGCGCCCACGCGCTCCCGCTGCGCGGTCGCGCTCTCCATCGCGTGCCGGAGGGCCGTGGCGGCATTCAGGACGCCGAAGAGCTCGCCGCGTGCCGCCTCGACATCCCCCTCGAGGCGCTCGATCTCCTGCTGGGCACGCTGCAGCTCGTCGGCCGCGCCTGCCAGTCCGCTGGCGGCGTCGTCCCGCGCGCGTTCCGCGTCCGCGTGCGCCTGGGTACGCGCCTCGACGGCCTGCCGTGCCGGTTCGCGCCGGGCCTCCATGTCGCGCTGTTCGGCCTCCATTTCGGCGGCGCGACTGCCGAGCGACTCGAGCTGGTGCCGGTTCAAATCGAGCTGCTGCTGCCGCCGTCCCAGGTCCAGCTCCCGGGCATGGGCCTCTTCGCGTACCGAGGCGGCACGCCGCTCGGCCTCGAGCTGCTCGACACGCAGCGTCGCGAGCTCGGTCTCGACCTCGCTGAGACGGGCCACCGCGAGCTGCTCGCGCTGTCGTGCGTCACCCAGCCTGGTCACGGCGCGCTCGATACGGGCGCGGAACTCGCGGTAACGCTCGGCGAAGAGCACCTTCTCCCAGCGCCGCAGCTCGTCCCGCAGCCGGCGGTAGCGCCGGGCCTTCGCGGCCTGACGTTTCAGCGCGCCCTTCTGCTTCTCGAGTTCGAAGACGATGTCGTCGATGCGGGTGAGGTTCTGCTGGGCCGCTTCGAGCTTCAGTTCAGCGGACCGCCTCCGCGACTTGTACTTGGTGATGCCCGCGGCCTCCTCGATCAGCTGTCGCCGATCACCGGGACGCGAGCTGAGGATCATGCCGATCTTGCCCTGCTCGATGATCGAATACGCCTTCGCGCCGAGGCCCGTGTCCATGAGCAGCTCGTGGATGTCGCGCAGACGGCACACTTCGCCGTCGATCAGGTACTCGCTCTCCCCCGATCGATACAGGCGCCGGGTCACCTCCACGTCCCGCGTGAAGGACGAGACCACATCACCGAGGTCGAGCACGCCGACGGCCTGCGCGGCTGCCGGCCATGTCGGGGCTCACGCTGCCTGGG